>CP144845.1:0-2696 GCA_036689505.1 Candidatus Stammera capleta | reverse complement strand
ACACATTTATAGTAATGGTAGAAAATGTTATGATCCTCCTTTAAATGCTTTACGTACATTAGAAAAATTAAAATATATAATAGTATTAAGAGGAAAAAATCCTGATACAGGTTATAATAAACCTTTACGTATATGATTAACTAAAAAATTTTTTACTTCTAGAAATATTACAATTAGAGAATTAAGATTTTATTTAAGTAAATATGAAAAATGAGTAATAAAAAATAATTTTACTTCTAATATATTAAATTTTAATAATAGACATTTACTTAAAATGAGAGCTATAGGAATTGATTTATTTAAAAAACCTTCTTTGAGAAATTTATTAATTAAAGAAAGAAGATTAATTCTTGGAGATAATTTTATAAATAAAATTAAATTAAATATTAGATTATATAATAATTTAAATAAATATTCAAAAAATTTTGGTTATTTAAAATATTTTAATAAAAAAAATAATTATAAAAATAAGATTAATAATAATAATAATATTGTTACTTCTTTAATTAATAATAATAAATCTAAATTTTGATATTGTAAATTTATTAATTGAAGTTTAACTAAAATGCCATATGAAATAATTTTGTTAGAAAAAAAAATTAAGAAAAAATATCCTGAATTAATTTTTAAAAATTCTGAAATGTATTATAAAATTTTATTTAAAAAAGGTAAGAAAAGTTTATTAATTTAAAATTTATTTTAAAAATATATTAATTTATTTTTATTTTTTTTTAATAATTTATTTATTGTTTTTAAATTTTTTGTGTGTTATAATTAAATATTAGATATGTTTATAATTTTAATAAAATTTATAATTTATTATTTATTAATTAATATTTATAAATATATTTTTATAAAAAATTTAATAAATTAATTAATTTTTAAAAAAGAAATTTTAAAAATTAATTAATTTCGAATTTTATTTCTGAACTAAAATATTTTAAATATAAATAAATAATTTATTTAAAAAAATTTAATTAAAAAATTAAAAATTATTTAATATAAAATATAAAATTTGAAATAAAAATAAAAATATAGATGCAAATATATAAACAAAAGATAAAGAAAAATTATTTAAAAAATATATAGATATTAAAGAAAATAAAATTTTTGATAAACTAGATATAGAATTACGTAAAATAGTATATTTACCTAAATTTAAATATGAAGAAACTTTATTTATTTCTATTTGCATACATATTATATGACCTGCTAAAAATCCTAAACTTATTGAATTAATAATCAATAATAAAATAAAACTTTTGTTAAATATTAAAATTGATAATAATATTGAACATATAATAAAAGTATAATTTTTAATTAAATTAAAAATTTTATCACTATACAATATAAAACCAATTATTGAAGATAAAAAAGTACAACAAAAATTAAGTATTGAATATGAATAATTAGATTTTAAATTAATTATTTTTGTTAACATTGGTAAAGTAATTATTAAATATTGAAAAAAACCACTTGAAGGAATTGAAAATATTAAAATTTTCGATAATTTTTTATTTATTAATAAATATTTTAAAAAATCTAAATTTAAATTAATTTTATTATTTTCAATTTTATTTAAAAAAACATTTTGATATTTTTTTCATAAATAATATGAAAAAAATAAAGTAATAAAATACATAAAACATGTAAATATAAAACCCCATAAAGGTATATTTTGAGCAATAAATAAACTTCCTATAATATTACCTATGGTTTGTGAAATTTGTATTAAAGAAAGCAACATTTTTAATGTTTTATATCTATATTTTTTTTTAAATAATATTTTAGTTATTTTATTAAAATTAATTTTATTTAAGGTTCTGATAAATGAAAAACTTATTTGTAAAATGAATAATATAATTAAAAATATATTTATATTTGGTTTTATTAAAAATAATAAAAATATTAAAAATGATATTATTAAAGATAATATATTATTTATATAATATTGATATAAAGGATTAATATTATCTGCTATTGAAATAAGAGTAATAGATATTACCATAGGAAAATAGTTTGAAAAACTTATTAAACTTAATGAATATAAATTATTTGTATAATTATAAATCATTCATACTAAAATAGTATTTTGTATACATTCTGTTATAGAAATTATTATATTAGTAAAATAATAGTTTATATTTTTATTTTTAATTAATTTATTAATCATAAATTTTATTTTTATTAAAAATTAATATTTATATAATAATTTTAATATAAAAATAAAATATATTTAATTTTTATTTAAAAAATTTTATAATATTTTATTTTTTAGTTATAATATGTAAATTATTCGAATATTAAATTTAATATTTATTAAAATAAAAATTATTTAATAATAATAATAATAAAATATTAATAATTAAATTATGATTTAATAATTATATGTTAAAAAAAAATAGAATTAACAAAATACATAGAAGATATACCCCTAGAATTATATGTAATATTCCTAAAGGTATATCTATGAAATTAATTAATAAAATTAATAAACATGATTGACATAATAATTATGATCTTATTAAATTACGTAGAAAATTGAATATGCGTATTCATATAAGATCAGAATTACGTGAATCTCTTACAATTTTATCTAGTGTTTTACTTATATTTTGTAATTATAATTTATATAATAATTATATATTTGAAATTAAAACACCTTTTGAAATTATAGCACATTCTATGAATATGTT
>CP144844.1:0-5574 GCA_036689505.1 Candidatus Stammera capleta | reverse complement strand
ATTTTAAAATTAAAATTCTAACCTATTTTTATAGGTTAGAAGAAATAAATATTTATTATAATTTTATGAATCTTAAAAATATTAAATTAGAAGTAAACGGTTTAAATGTTATAATTACAAATAAATTTTTTAAAATTTATATAAATAATTCAATAGTTAGTAAATTAATATTTAATAATATTAATATTGTAAATAATTTAGATGATAAAAAAACTTTTTATTTAGATTGAAATGGTGGTAAATTTTTATTTAATCCTAATAATTTATTTATAATTAAGTTTTCTAATGATATTGTTCATTTAATGTATAATATGTTTTTATATGAAAAATGTGAATTACAATATCATTATATTATTAGAAATAATATATCTGGAATATATAATTATATAATTATTAATAATTTAAATTATAATTTATCATATAATTTTAGTGAATTAAGAACTGTATATCGTTTTGATTATAAAATAATGAATATGTTATATAATGGTTTATTAGTACAAAAATCATATCTTTATAGTTATTTAAATAATCAAACATTAATTCAAGATGAAACATGACAATTAAAAGATGGAAGTTATTATTCTAAATATGATTTAGCAGGATATATAAGAAATACAAATTTTTATGGTATTTATGGAAATAAAGTTGGAGCTTGAATTATGAATTTTAGTCATGAATATTTTTCTGGAGGTCCTTTAAAACAAGATTTGTTAGTTCATCAAGATTCTTTAATTTTAAATTATTTAAATAGTAATCATTTTGGAACTAAAGATTTAATTATACCTAAATATAAATGATCTAAAATGTATGGTCCTTGATTAATTTATTTTAATAAAGGTAAAAATATAAATTTAATATCAGATGCAAATATGTTTTTTAATACAGAAAAAAATAATTGACCTTTTATTTGAATTAAAGAAAAAAATTATCCTATAAAAAGATTTTTCATAAAAGGAAAATTAAAAAATGTAAAATTTTTATATCAAATAGTATTATGTTCTTCAAAAAATGAAAAATTTGATTTTCAAACTTTAGGTTATTTATATAATACAATTTCATTAGAAAATGGAAATTTTATAATAAAAAATATTAGACCTGATATTTATAAATTATATATATATCCTATAAATGGATATGATTGTGATTTTTTGTTTAAAAAGAAAGTTAATATTAATTCTAATTTAGATTTAGGTGTTTTAGATATAAAAGAAAATTCTTTAAAAAATAAATTAATTTGAAATATTGGTGAAACTAATCGTAAATCAGATATATTTAAATATAGTAATAAAAATAGAAATTATATATGACATACATTAATTCCTTCTAATATTAATTTTTATATTAATAAAAGTAATATAAAAAAACATTGATATTATGCTCAAACTAAAAAAGGTAAATGAAAAATATATTTTTATGATAAAATAAATAATAAAAATAGAATTTTAAATATAAGTATATCAGGTGCTAGTTCAAATATTTTAGAAAAAAATATTTACAAACCTAAATTAGAAATATATTTAAATAATTTCTTATTAAAAACAATTTCATGTGAAAATGATAAATCTATTTATAGAGGTTCTTTAAATAGTGGAAATTTTTATAGTCAAAAAATATTAATTTCAAAAAAATTAATAATAAATAATATTAATGTAATTACATTAAAATTAATAAATGGATCTTTTATGTATGATACTATAAATTATTTATATGAATAATTATTTTTTAAAATAAATATTATATTAAATAATAATGAAATTATTATTGATAAGGATATTTTATATATATTATTAATATTTATTAAATAAACTACTAATGAAATAGTTATTAATATAATATCTTTAAAATTTATATTTTTTAATAATATATTAATACATGATAATAATATTGAAGTATATATATATAAATATATACTATATACTAAATAATTAGGTATATACTTTATAATATATGATATATTTTTTATAAATGATATAATAATATAAAAAATTGATATAATTATATTTATATTTTTATATTTTTCAAAATTTTTTATGTCTATAATATTTTTTTCACTAATGGTATTAGGTATAGATCCGAATAATGATGATATAATAATTGAAATACTGTTAGAGAAAAATGATTTATTTATATCTAAAGTAGTTAAAAATTTATTATTTTTTATATTTAAAATTGTTATATAAGATATATTTTCAATTAAAGATATAAATATAATAGGTAAAAATATTATAATAGATTTTATATTAAAATTATATTTATATATTGTAGGATTTTTAAATATTAATGGTCAAAATATATTATTATAATTATTAATTTTAATTAAATTTAAATATTTTAATATTAATATATTAGTTATAATATTTATAAATATAATTATTTCTAATTTAATATTTTTAAATATTTTTTTAAATAAAAATATATTTATAATAGTTAAAAATATTATTATATTTAAAAAATAATTTTTTTGTTTTAAAAATAAGAATTTTCTAAAAAATGTTTTAAAAAATTCAAATATTATAAATATAATATTAGTAATTATAATTGATTTAGGAAAAATTAAATTAATTTTAATTAAATCTTTAATATTATAATGTATACTAACTAAATAAAATATTATTCCTAAAAACATAAATCCACTAATTATAAAATCATATTTATAATTATAATTATATATTAATAAAATTAATGGTATTAATAGTATATTTGGTTCTAAATATATTGGAAATAAATTACTACTATTTATTAATAAATATATTAAATTACTTATACTATTAAATAATATTAAATTTGATATCTTTATATTTGTTATAGAAGATATACAAATATTATTTGTAATTATAACAATTATTTGTTCTATAATATATAAAATTAATTTCATATTTTAATTTATTTTAAAAAATAATTATTTATTAAAATTATAATAATACTAATTATATTAAAATTTTTAATTTTAAAAAAAATATCACATTATTTATTTAATTTAATATTATATATATAATTAATAAATAAAATTTTAAATTATTTAAATTAAATATATTATGACATTAAATAAAATAAATATCAAATTTTTAAAAAAAAAAATTAATGCTAAAAAAAGTATTGATTCAATAAGTGCTTTACAGAGTAATTCTATAGGATATATAACTAGTATATTAGCTTGTGCATCAATTCCTCATTCTAAAATAAAAAAAAGTTATTTTAAGAGAAGTAATGGTAAAACTTCTTTAAAAATTATTTCAGATCCTGAATATGGATTACCTTATGGAGTTATACCAAGAATAGTAATGATTTGATTATGTACAGAAGTAAAATTTAAAAAATCAAAAATTATTTATTTAGGTAAAAATCAAAATGAGTTTATAAGAAAATTAGGAATAATACCTACTGGTGGTGTTAATGGAACTATTATTAGAATTAAAGAACAAGTTATAAAATTATTTCATTCTACTATATCTCTTATTAATAATGAAAAAAATTCACATAGATTTGTAAATTTAACTATAGTTGATAATGGTGTATTTATTTGAAATAAAAAATCTAAAAAAAAATTTAATTGAAATAATAAAATTATATTATCAAAAAATTTTTTTAATGAAATTAAATCAACTTCTTTACCTATTGATTTAAGAGTTATACGTGTATTAAGATCACCATTAGCAATTGATATATATGTATGATTAACTTGAAGATCAAAAATGGTTAAAAAAAGAAAAAGTATATTAATATCTTGAAAAAAATTAAAATTACAGTTTGGTTCTAACTATTGTAGTTCTTCTAAAGGTCTTTATAATTTTAAAAGAGAATTTTTGAAACAATTAAAAGTTGTTTGTTTTCTTTATTCACAGTTAAATATTGAAATACTTAATTATGGTTTAAAAATTAATTGCAGTGATCCTCATATACCTTCTTATTATTAGTTTTTTTTTTAAAAAAATAAGAAGTTTTTTTTATTATATATATATATATGTTATTATATATGCTAATATATACATGTTTATAATATATGTTTAAAAACTATTATTAATATAAATAAAAAATATATACTAAATGCTAATATTAAGAAAGATAGAATTTATTCATTTTTTTCATTACTTTATTCGTTAAGGTGATATAGTTTATTTGTAAGTTAAACTAGTATTTATTCGTTTATAGTATTTTTTAATAAATATTTAAATTAAATTTATATTGAATTTATTTACACTATGATTTATAATATTTTTTAAAATTAAAGTTTTATATAAAATTTAATTTTAATATAAAAAATTTAATAATGTTTGTAATTTTTTTTTTATAAGGTGGTTGTTTATGATTAAAAATATTCGTTTATACATAATAAATTTATTTTGTATAACAGGATTAGTTTTAATAGGGTTTTTAAATACATCTTTTGCTTCAGGAGATACAAGAAATGTAAAAGAACCTATTATACCTAATAGTTGTATAACTTTAAAAGCTAATGATAAAAATTTAACTACAACTATTCAAAATCAATTAAATTATTGTGCTTCTTTAAAAAAAGTTGTTAAGTTAGATTTATCAGATAATAAAAATTTTCATTTTTATTCAGGTCCATTAAATATTCCATCTAATGGTGGATTATTAATAAATAAAGGTGTTGTTTTATCAGCAATTCCAGATCCATCATTATATGATACAGGTAACAAAAAATGTGGTACTATTGATAATAATGGAAATGGATGTAAGCCTTTTATAACTGTTAAAAATACAGAAAATAGTGGTATATATGGAGAAGGAACTATAGATGGTCAAGGTAATTCTATAATTAAAGGAACTAAAAAAACTTGGTGAAATTTATCAAGTGAAGCACAAAAATTAAATAAATCACAAAATGTACCTAGATTAATAGAAATAAGAAATTCAAAAAATTTTATTCTTTATAAAATTTCTTTAAAAAATTCACCTAATTTTCATGTAGCTATGGGAAATGTTAACGGGTTTACTGCTTGAGGTATAAAAATTAATACTCCTGCAGATGCACGTAATACTGATGGTATAGATCCAGGTTCTTCAACTAATATTACTATCACTCATTCATATATTAGTACTGGAGATGACAATATAGCTATTAAAGCAGGTAATGGTCCTACATCACATATTTCTATATTAAACAATTTTTTTGGAAAAGGTCATGGAATGTCTATAGGAAGTGAAACTAGTGGATCAGTTACAGATGTAATTATTGATAATTTAACAATGGATGGAACAACTAATGGATTACATATAAAAAGTAGTAAAGTTAACGGTGGTTTAGTTAATGATATTATTTATAAAAATATTTGTATAAAAAATGTACAATATCCTATTTTATTAGATATGTTTTATCAAAAGGATACTAAAGGAAACAAAATTCCTAAATTTAGAAATATACATTTTGATAATGTTAAAGTTTTAACTCCAGGTAAATTTGTGTTTAGAGGATTAAAAGATAATAATATACAAGTTACGTTTAATAATGTAAGTATTAAAAAAGGATCTGTAATAGAAGAAGAATATTTAACTAAAACAGGTTCAATGATTGAAAATTCTACTGGAAATTACTGTCCTAGTTATCAATAA
>CP144843.1:117179-260260 GCA_036689505.1 Candidatus Stammera capleta | reverse complement strand
TATATTTATAAAAAATTTAAAATAAATTATATAATTTTAAATTTTATATATTTAAATATAATTAAAATTATATATTAACTTTTTATATTTTTATATTAATTTTAAATATTTTAATTATATTTTTATTTAAAATTATTAATAAAATTATAAGTCTTTTTAATAACTAATTTAAAATATATAAAAAAAGTATTTAAAATAATAACTTAAATAATTATTTAAATTATTATAATAAAATATTTAAATTTACTTAAATATTTTAATAAAATTTTTCAAACCCTATTAAGTCAAAATAAATTTATAATTCTATAGTTATTTTCTAAATAATAAATTATATTATATTTTTTTTTTTTTTACAATAACATTTTTTTTAATTTTAATAAATTATAAATAAATATTAAAAAATTATTGATTTAATTATTAATTATGTTTAAAATAATATAAATTTTTTAAAATTCTAATATGTTATTTTCTAAATTGAAATTTAAAGTCATTATAGTTGGTGGGGGTCATGCTGGAATAGAAGCATCTTATATATTATCAAAATTAAAATGTAAAACTTTAATGATTACTTTTGATAAAAATAAAATTGGTGAATTATCATGTAATCCTTCTATAGGAGGTTTAGGTAAAAGCAATTTGGTTAAAGAAATAGATGCTTTAGGTGGTTTAATGGGTAAATTAGTTGATTTATCAGGTATAAATTATAAAATTTTAAATACTAGTAAAGGATATGCGGTAAGAGCTACTAGAGTACAAGTAGATAAAGATATATATAAAAATAATGTTTTAAATTATTTATATAAATATAAAAAATATTTAACTATTTTAGAAGATGAAGTAACTAGTTTAATAGTTAATAATAATATTGTCTATGGAGTTTATACTAAAAATTTTGGTTATATATATTCTAGTACAGTATTATTATGTACTGGTACTTTTTTAGATTCTAAAATATTCATAGGTAAAAAAGTATTTAGAGGTGGTAGAATAAATGATTTTAGTTCTATAAAATTAGCTAATTATTTAAAAGAAATTAATTTAAATTTTGGTTATTTAAAAACAGGTACTCCTCCTAGATTAGATAAAAATACTATAAATTTTAATAATTTTACTAAACAAATTAGTAATATAAATATAGTTTCAAAATTTTCTTTTTTTCATGAGTTAAGAAAAAAAAATAATTTAATTCAAAAAGATTGTTATTTAACTTATACAAATAATTTAACTAATAATATAGTTAAAAAAAATTTACATTTAAGTCCTTTATTTAATGGTTTAATTTTATCAAAAGGACCTAGATATTGTCCTTCATTAGAATATAAAATTAATAATTTTTTTAGAAATAGACATAGTATATTTTTAGAACCTGAAAATATTGATAGTAATATTATATATCCAAATGGTATATCAATGAGTTTACCTATTAATATACAATATAAAGTTATTAATTCTATTGATGGTATGAGTAATACTAAAATTTTAGTACCAGGTTATTCTGTAGAATATATGTATTTAGATCCTATATTTTTAAATAAAAGTTTAGAAAGTAAAATAATTAGTAATTTATTTATTGCTGGTCAAATAAATGGTACTACAGGTTATGAAGAGGCTGCTTCACAAGGATTAATAGCAGGAATAAATATTTATTTAAAAATAAATAATAAAAACTTATTTGTTTTAAATAGATTACATTCATATATTGGTGTGTTAATAGATGATTTATGTACTAAAGGAATTAAAGAACCATATAGAATATTTAATTCAAGATCTGAATTTAGTTTATTCTTAAGAGAAGATAATGCTGATTATAGATTAACTCCTATATCTAAAAAATTAAAATTAATTAATAAGAAAAAATGATCTTTTTTTAAAAAAAAAAATAATGAAATTAAATTAATTTATAATTATTTAAAAAAAAAATTTTTTTCTTTTAATGATTTACCAATATTTATAAAAAAATATTTTAAAAAAAAAAAATATATTAAATCTAAATCTTTAATATGTAATTCATTAATTAAATTTAATAAAATTAAAAAATTTTTATTTAAAGATAATAAAGATTTTTTAAAAAGTAAATTCTTAAAAGAAATAAAAATATTATTTATATATAATGGGTATTTAAAAAGACAAAAATTTGAAATTAATAAATATAAATTTTATGAAAATATTATATTACCTTATAATATTAAGTATAATAATATTATAGGTTTATCAAATGAAGTTATTGATATATTAAATTATTATAGACCTAATTTTTTAGGACAATTATTAAGAATTTCAGGTATTACTCCTATATCATTATTTATAATTTTTAATTATTTAAAAAAAAATAAATTATTAAATTTTAATATTTAAATTTATTTTTATTATTAATTTTGAAATAAATTAATTGTTTTAAATATATTATTTTATTAATATATATAATATAGTTTACTTTATTTTAGATTATTCTATTAAGTTTTTATTAAATATATTGGATTATTATAATGTTTAAAAATTTTATTTTAAATTTTAATTTATCTTCTAATTATATTAAACATCATTTAAAACATTTATACTTTAATATTTTAAGTTTTAAATTATTAAATGATTTAAATAATGATATTAAAAATTCATTTTGATTAATTAATATAGATTCTATAATTTCATCTTTTTTATTAGCATTATTATTTTTAAACATTATTAAATATTTTATATATGATGTTAAATATAATAAAATACCTAGTAAAATTCAAATATTTTTTGAATTAATTATTATTTTTGTTTTAAAAAATGTAAAAAATATTTTTGGTAAAAAAGATAAATATGTATTTTGTTTAGCTTTTACAGTTTTTACTTGAATATTAATAATGAATTTAACAAGTTTAATACCTATAGATATTATACCATATTTATTAAAATTTTTTTTTAATATTAATTATTTTAATATAGTTTCTTCATCTGACATAAATATAACTTCTTCTATTTCTTTTTGTGCTTTATCTTATATATTTTTATATAAAATTTTTCATAAAGGTTTATTAAATTTAATAAAAAATTTTTTATATCATCCATTTAATAATAAGTTTTTAGTTATTTTTAATATATTATTAGAAATAATAAATATTTTTTCTAAATTTTTATCTTTATCTTTAAGATTATTTGGTAATATGTATTCAGGAGAAATAATATTTATTTTATTATTTTTTTTAATACCATGATGATTACAATTATTTTTTATTTTTCCTTGATTTTTATTACATATATTTATATCTTTTTTACAATCATTTGTATTTATGATATTAACAATAGTTTATATATCGTAAATTTATTTTAATAATTTATTTAATTATAAGGTAATTAAAATGCACAATAGTATATTATATATTTCAGCATCATTAATGATGGGTTTAGCAGCTATAGGAGCTTCTATAGGTATAGGTATTTTAGGTAGTAAGTTTTTAAGTAGTATATCTAGACAACCTAGTTTAGTTTCTTTAATAAGAAATCAATTTTTTGTTGTAATTGGTTTAATAGATGCTATACCTATGATAGTTATAGGTGTAGGTTTATATATTATATTTTCTATTATTAAATAAAAATATAAATTATATATGATAATTAATATTACTTTTTTTATACAAATTATATTATTTATATTTTATATTTTATTTTGTATAAAATATATATGACCTTATGTAGATAGGGTTTTAGAAAAAAGAAAAAATATTTTATTAGTTAAATTTAAAAAAATTAAAGACGCTAAATTAAAAATAAATTATTTAAATAAAAAAATTATTAATAAAATAGAAAAAAATAAAAAATTTTTTTCTAAAATGAAAAATGAATTAGAATTTTTAAAAAAAAAATTAATTAAAAAATATAAAAAAAAAGCTAAATATGAATATTATAAAATTATTGATAATGCTAAATTAAAAATAAAAATTAAAAAAAAAAATATGTATGATAATTTTAATAAAAATATATCTAATATTATAAATTTTTTATTAAAAAAAATTACATGTAAAATTTTTAATAAAAAGTTAGATAATAAATTTATAAATAAATTATTAAAAGATTTTAATGAATTAAATTAATTATGTTAAATAATATTAAAAATTTATCTTATTCTTATTCATTATCTTTAATTAAAATTATTAATTTAAATGATATTTTAATAGTTAAATATTGAATTAAGTATTTAAAATTTTTAAGTTTTTTATTAGATAAAAGTTATATTAAAAGATATTTTTTTATAGATAAAATATTATTTTATAAAGAAATATCATATATTTTAAAAAAAAATATATTTTTTAATAAAAATATGAAAAATTTTTTTTATATTATTATTCAAGATAATTTAATAAATTATATAAATTTAATATATAAAAATTTTATAATTATTTACGAGTATAAAAAAAATATAAAGAATATATTTATATATTATAGAAATATTTTAAATAATAATAATATTTTTTTAATTAAAAAAATAATAAAAAATAATATTAAAGGTAATTTAAATTTTATTTTTGTAAAAAATAAATTTTTAATAGCAGGTTTTAAAATTAAAATTAATAATTTTGTTATTGATAGTAGTATATTAAATATTTTAAATAAATTAAAATTATTAAATTATAAAGAGCATAAAAATGTCTTTTAAATTTGAAGAAATAAGTGAATTAATTAAATCTAGATTAGATAAATTAAATAATATAGATTATTATTATGAAGGAAAAATTATATCTATAATTGATGGTATAATTAGAATTACTGGATTATCTAATGTTTTTTTAAATGAGATATTAGAATTACCTAATAATTTAGGATATGCATTAATTTTTGATTTAGATAGAGACTTTATTAGTGCAATTTCTTTAAGTTCATATAATAAATTAAAACCTGGAATGATAATTAAAAGTACTGGTAATATATTAAAAATACCTGTAGGTAGTTGTTTGTTAGGTAGAGTTTTAGATAGTTTAGGTAGACCTATAGATGGTAAAGGAGATTTAAATTGTAGTAATTTTTATCCTATTGAAAGAGATTCACCTTCTATAATAGATAGAAGATATATTAATAGACCTTTGTGTACTGGGTATAAAGCTATAGATAGTATGATACCTATAGGTTTAGGTCAAAGAGAATTAATAATAGGAGATAGAAAAACAGGTAAAACTAGTTTAGTAATTGATATTATAATAAATCAAAAAAAATTAAATGTTAAATGTATTTATGTATCTATAGGTCAAAAATTATCTAGTGTTTTTAATATAATTCAAAAATTAAAATATTTTAAAGCTTTAGATCATACTATATTTATTGTTTCTACATCTTCTGATGAAGCTATAATGCAATATATAGCTCCATATTCTGGATGTTCTATTGCTGAATATTTTAGGGATAATGGAGAGGATGCTTTAATCATATATGATGATTTATCAAAACATGCAATATCTTATAGACAAATATCTTTATTATTAAAAAGAACTCCTGGTAGAGAAGCATATCCTGGCGATGTTTTTTATTTACATTCTAGATTATTGGAAAGATCAGCTTATGTTAATTATAAATTTATTAGAAAATTTAATTCTAAATACAATATAAATAATATTACTGGTTCTTTAACTTCTTTGCCTATTGTAGAAACTTATGAAGGAGATATATCTTCTTTAATAGCTACTAATATTATATCTATTACTGATGGCCAAATATTTTTAGAATCTGATTTATTTAATTCTGGTATAAAACCTGCAATTAATCCAGGTATATCTGTTTCTAGAGTAGGTTCATCTGCACAAACTTGTATAATGAAATATTTATCTAGTTCTCTTAGAACTTCATTATCTCAATATTATGAATTGTTAAATTTTTCTCAATTTTCTTCTAACTTAGATAGTAATACCATTAAAATATTAAATTATGGATCTAAATTAATTGAAATATTAAAACAAAAACAATATAATCCTTATTCATTATATAAACAAATATTAATTTTATTTTCTTTAAAGTATGGATATTTAGATGATATAAATATAGATAAAATTTCATTATATGAAGAAAGATTATATAATTATGCATGTTTAAAAAATATAAAATTAAAAAATAATATAAATATGTTAGGTATTATAAATAAAAAAATTATAAATATTTTAAAAAATATTGTTACTTCTTTTAAATCTGAATTTATAATTTAAATATTAAGGAGCTATTTTGATAAATAAAAAATATTTAAAGAATAAAAAAAATATAATTAAATATTCTTATAAAGTAACTAAATCTATGGAAATGGTTTCTATATCCAAATTAAAATTTTTAGAGAATAAATTATTAATTAATAATATTTATAATAATTTTTTTATTGGTCTATTAAAAAATATAAATTTTAATAAATATAATGATTTTTATATAAGAAATAATATTATTTTTGATAAAATTTTATCTATTTTAATATTTACTGATAAAGGTTTATGTGGTAATTTAAATATTAATTTATTTAATGAATTTATTAATTTTATTAAAAAAAAAGAAAACTTAAATAAAAAAATATATTTAATTTTATTAGGGAAAATATCTAAATTATTTATTAAAAATTTTAATAAATTAAATTTGAAATTAATTGTTTTAAAAAAAAAAACATTAATTAATGATTTATTGGTTAATAATATAAATTTATTAAATTTAGTTAAAAAAATATATAAAATTTATAATTTAAATATATATATTAAAATTTATGTTTTTTTTAATTTATTAAAATTTAATAATATTAATGTTAAAATATTTAAATTATTACCTATAAAATATTTTAAAAAAAATATTTTTTATAAAAATTATATATATGATAATAATAGTTCTTTTATTAATAATAAAATATTTTTAAAATATATAAATTCTGTTATTTATAATTCTTTATTAAATAATTTAGTTTCAGAAAATTTTTCAAGATTTATAGTTATGAAAAATGCATCTAAAAATTCTGAAAATTTATATAATAAATTAAATTTAATGTATAATAAATTACGTCAATTCAATATTACTAATGAATTAATAGAATTAGTTTCTAGTTTAAATACATTATAAATAATTTATATTTTATATAAATAAATAATATGAAAAAAAATGAAGGTAAAATCATTAGAATTTTAGGTGCTATTGTAGATGTTGAATTTTATAATAATTATATTCCTAATTTATTAAGTGAATTAAATGTTTTTTTAAATAATAAAAAATTTGTTTTTGAAGTACATCAATTAATTGGTGATGGAGTAGTAAGAACAATTTCAATGTGTTCTACATATAATTTATCAAGAGGTATGAAGGTTATAGATACTAAAAGATCTATATCTATACCAGTAGGAAAAAAATTATTAGGTAGAATCATAAATGTATTAGGTGATCCTTTAGATGGTAAAGAAAATATAAATTCTGATGAATTTAGATCAATATATAATAATTCTCCTGATTATATAGATTTATCTAATTCTAGGGAAGTTTTAGAAACTGGAATAAAAGTTATAGATTTAATTTGTCCTTTTTTAAAAGGAGGTAAAATAGGTTTATTTGGTGGAGCAGGTGTTGGGAAAACAGTAAATATGATGGAATTAATTAGAAATATAGCTATTAAACATTCTGGTTATTCAGTATTTACAGGAGTTGGAGAAAGAATTAGAGAAGGTTTTGATTTTTATCATGAAATGTGTTCTTCAAATGTTATTGATAAAGTTTCTTTAGTTTATGGACAAATGAATGAGTCTCCAGGAAATAGATTTAGAGTAGCTTTAACTGGATTAACTATAGCAGAAAAATTTAGAGATGATGGTTATGATGTATTATTTTTTATAGATAATATATATCGTTATATATTGGCTGGTACTGAAGTATCTTCATTATTAGGACGTATACCTTCTTCTGTAGGTTATCAACCTACTTTAGCTTATGAGATGGGTGTTTTGCAAGAAAGGATTACATCTACTAAAAATGGTTCAATAACATCAGTTCAAGCAGTATATGTTCCTTCAGATGATTTTAGTGATCCTTCAGCTATAACAACTTTTACTCATTTAGATGCTATAATTGTTTTGGATAGACAAATAGCTGCTTCTGGTATTTATCCAGCTATAGATCCTTTATTATCTAGTAGTGATCAATTAAACCCTGAAATAGTTGGTTTAGAACATTATAATGTAGCACAATCAGTTAAAAAAATATTACAAAGATATAAAGAATTAAAAGATGTTATTTCTATACTAGGTATTGATGAATTATCAGAAAGTGATAAATTATTAGTTTCTAGAGCTAGAAAAATTCAAAAATTTTTATCTCAACCTTTTTTTGTTAGTGAAATATTTACTAATATTAAAGGGAAATATGTAACTATAGATGAAAATATAAAAGGTTTTAAAGATATATTAGATGGAAAATATGATAATTATAATGAGAATTTATTTTATATGATTGGAAATATTAAAGAGGTATTAAATAAAGATAATGAAGTATAATATAAAATTTAAAATTAATATATTTTGTAAAAGTAATATTTTTTTAAGAAAAAATATTAATTATATAAAATTTTTTTCTAATGGATTAGAAATTTATGCTTATCATACACCTATTTTGTCTATTATAAATAATAGTATTTTATTATTATATAATTTTAACAATAAAATATCTTATTATTATATATATAAAGCTATTTTAGAATTTAGTAATAATAAACTAAATTTAGTAACAGATAATTTAATTAATTATAAGAATTTAAATTTTAATAGTATTTTAAATAAAAAAAAAATAATTGAAAAAAAAATATTATTATTAAAAAATAATTTTAATAATAAATATATTAAATATAATTTAAAGTTAAGTATATATAATAATTATTTAAATTTAATTAAATTATCTAAAAAAAAAAAATAATTTAATAATAAATTTTAAAATAATATTTTATTTATAGTAAATATTATTTTTTTATTGTAAAATATATAATTAAATTTTAAAATATTATATGGGGTTATAGCTCAATTGGTAGAGTATCTGCTTTGCACGCAGAAGGTTAGCGGTTCAATTCCGCTTAACTCCATTTTGTTTTTAAAGCCGGCTTAGCTTAGTAGGTAGAGCAACTGACTTGTAATCAGTAGGTCACCAGTTCGATTCCGGTAGCCGGCATTTTATTTAAAATAATTTTTATTTATTTTTTTAAAAGGTGGGATTCCTGAGTGGTTAAAGGGGACAGACTGTAAATTTGTTGTCATAGACTTCGAAGGTTCGAATCCTTCTCCCACCATTTAAGCGAGTATTGTATAAAGGTTATTATGTTATCTTTCCAAGTTAAAGATGCGGGTTCGATTCCCGCTACTCGCTTTTTTTTTTATAAGTTATATATATATTATTAGTTATTAAATATAATTTTATAAATTTATCTTTATTAATAAAATTAATAAAATTTTTTTTTTTAATAAAATATATATTTTTAATAAATTCATTTAACAAATATTTGTTTTTTATTATTATATTAATATTATTAAAGTTTAAATTTATAATTATTAAATTTATTATTTTAATTTTATTTTTTCTAAAGTATATTATTATATTTTTTATTAAATTAAATATTTTTATATAATTTTTATTATTAAATTTAAATTTTATTTTTGGGAACTTTTCTAATAAAATTGATTTTTTGTATTTTTTATTTATAAATTTAATTTTATTTCATATATATTCTGTAATAAAAGGTATTATAGGATGTGATGTTTTTAGTATACTAGTGAATATATATATAATATTATTTATTGTAAAATTATTTTCTTTTTTTCATATTAAAGTTTTTTTAAATAATTCTAAATATCAATCACAAAATTTATTTTTTAAAAATTTTTTTAATTCATTACATAATATATCAAATCTAAATAATTTAATTGATTTTTTATATTTTTTTAAAAAAATATTAAAATTATATATTATTCAATAATCTATTAATAAAATATTATTATTATTATTATTATTATTATTATTTTTAATTATATATTTTTTATAGAAGAAAATTATATATTTTGATAAATTTCATAATTTATTACAATAATTATAACTATTAATTAATTTTTTAAAATTAAAATTTATTTTTAATTTTAAATTTGATATTGATGCCAATGTATATCTTAATATATCTGTTCCATTTTTTTTTATTCCATTAGGAAAATTTTTTTTTGTATCTAAAATAATATTTTTTTTATTTTTTTTATTTATTAAATATTTTATTCTTTGATTAATTAATTTATTTTTTGATATACCTTTTATAATATTATTAGGATCTATAACATTTCCAATAGATTTTGACATTTTATTTCCATTTTCATCTGTTATTAAGCCTGTTATGAATATTTTTTTAAATGGTATTATAGGTTTTTTATTTTTTTTTATTAAAAATAAAGTTATCATTATCATTTTTGAAATTCAAAAAAATATTATATCATAACCACTTACTATTATATTTATAGGATGAAAAAGTTTAAATAATTTTTTATTTTTAGGTCATCCTAAACATGAAAATGTTCATAATGATGATGAAAATCATGTATCTAAAACATTTTTATCTTGTTTTAATTTTATTTTTTTATTTAATTTATATTTTTTAATTATATATTTTTTATTATATCCTAAATATTTATTTTTTTTTTTATCATATCAAATTGGTATTTTATGTCCTCAAACTATTTGTCTTGATAAACATCAATCTTTAATATTTTTCATTCATTGAAAAAATAGTTTTTTATATTTACATGGTATAAATTTAATTTTATTATTTTTAACATATTTAATAGCTTTTTTAGAAATTTTTTTAGTTTTTAAATATCATTGTTTCTTTAATAAATTTATAATTTTATTATTATTATTTATATTTATTTTTATATTTTTATTTATTTTTTTTATTTTAAATATTTTATTTTTATTTTTAAGTATTTTAATAATTTTTTTTTTATTTAGATTTTTATATTTACATTTAATTTTATAATCTAATTTTTTACCTTTATATGTAAAAATATCAAATTTATTTTTTATATTTCCATATTTATTAAATATATTAATAATATTAAATTTATATTTTTTATTTAAATTAAAATGTTTTTTATTATGACCTGGTGTAATATTAGTATAAATATAATTTTTATTTGTTTTAATTTTTTTATTTAAAATTATTTTTAATTTAATATTATTAATTGGATTTATAACATACTTATTAATTAATTTTTTTTGTTTTTTATTTTTTGGATTAATTAGTATATATGTATTTGCTAATATATTTTCTGGATTAATTGTAGGTATAATAATATATTTATCTTTATTTAAAATTTTATATTTAATAAAATATTGATTAATTTTTTTTTTTTTTTTATATATTTCTAAATCTGATAATACTATTTTATTTTTTATATCTCAATTTATAATATTATATGATTTATATATTAATTTTTTTTTATATAATTTTATAAATGATTTATTTACTGAATATGAAAAATTTTTATCTAACGTAAAAGGAGTATTTTTTCAATATATACTGCTTCCTAATATTTTAGTTTTTTTATGAATTTTTTTTTCATATTTTTTTTTTCATTTTCATAATTCTTTTTTTAATTTTTTTTTACAATATGTTTTTTTTTTATTTTTTAAATAATTTTTTACTATTATTTGTGTTGATATTCCAGCATGATCTGTACCAGTTATTCATAATGTATTAAAACCTAACATTTTTTTATATCTTATTAATATGTCCATAATTGTTTGTTGATAAGCATGTCCTATATGCAGATTACCTGTTATATTTGGAGGAGGCATTATAATTGAAAAGTTTTTTTTATTGTATATTTTTTTTGGATTAAATAATTTATTTTTAATTCAAAATTTATATATATTTTTTTCTTTTTTTATTATATCTAGTAATTTAAACATTATATTTTATTTTTTGATTTTTTTTTTAAATATTTTATTAATAAGTATACTGTTCTACCTGTAGATCCATTTTTATTTCATGCTGTATTTGCTATATCTAAATTTGCTCATTTATATTTATTAATAAAATTATTAAGAAAACATGCTGCAGTTATTGTTCCAGCATAATTATTTTCACTACAATTTTTTAAATCTGCTATTTTTGATTTTAAATATTTATTATAATTTTTATATAATGGTAATTCTCAAATTTTATCATTTGATTCTTTACTTGCTTTTAATAAATCTTTTGATAAACTTTTACTATTAGTAATTAATGCGCTTATTTCTTTTCCTAAAGCTACTACACAACATCCAGTTAATGTAGCTATATTTATTACTATTTTAGGATTATATTTTTTTATATATGTTAATGTATCACATATTAATAATCTACCTTCTGCATCTGTATTAATTATTTCTATTGTTTTACCTGATAATGTTTTTACTATTTCACCAGGTTTTGTTGATTTTGCATCTATTATATTTTCAGCACATGATAATATACCTATTATATTTAATTTTAAATTAAGTTTATTAATTATATACATAATTCCTCATACTATAGCTGCACCTGACATATCATATTTCATTTCATGCATATAATTTGAATTTTTTAAAGAAATACCTCCTGAATCAAATGTTATTCCTTTACCTATTAATATTATTGGATTTTTAGATTTTATTTTATTTTTATATTTAATTTTTATCATTTTAATTTTATTTTTGGATCCTTTATTAACAGATAAATATGCATTCATTCCTAATTTTTCCATTTTTTTTTTATTTAAATATGATATTTTTATATTATTTCCATATATATTTTTTTTTGTTTTATTAAATATATAATTAGAATTACATATATTAGGTGGCATATTACATAAATCTCTAGTTTTTTTAATTCCTTTTGAAATTATTAAACTATCTTTTATTGCTTTTATAGAATTTTTTTTATGTTTTTTTTTAATTTTAAAATAAATATATTTTTTTATTTTTTTAATTTTTTTTGTTTTAAATTTTAAGAATTTATATATTCTATATTCTATTATTTTTATATAATTAAATATTTTTCAATATATACTTTTAAACTTTATATTTTCTATAAATATTAAAATATTTTTATAATGTTTAATATTAATAATTTTTAAAGATTTGATAATTAAATTTTCAAATATATTTATATTTATTTTTTTATTTTTAAATATTATCAAATATATATTAATTTTTTTATTTTCAATTTTATAAATATTTTTTTTTTTTTTTAAAATTGTTTTTATTTTAATATTTTTATTAATTATTTTTTTATAATATGTATTAATTTTATTATATTTTTTATTTATAAAAATTATAATACATTTATATTTATTTATTTTTTTTTTAATATTATTTTTTATTTTATATTTCATATTTTTATAATAATAATTTATATTATATTAATTTATTTATATGATATTAATTATTATATTATAATATATTAATTAAATAATTTAGTATTTAAATATTATATAATTATGTCTAATATTAAAAATAATTTATCTTTAGGTAATAAAATAATATATTTAAATGAACCTTATAATATTGAATTTATAGAATTTATAAAACCCGGAAAATGTAAACCATTTATTAGAATTAGAATGAAAAATTTAATAAATTTTAAAACAATATATAAGACATTTAAAAATTTTACAAATATAAAAATAGCTAATATATATATATATAAATATAAGTATATTAATAATATAAATAATAATTTTTATTTTTTAAATATAGAAAATAATAAAAAAATTATATTAAATAAAAAAAATATTAACAGTAAAGTAAAATGATTATGTAATAGTAACTTATATAATATAATTTTTTGAAATAATAATATTATTAATGTAATTATACCAAAAATTTTAAAAATAAAAGTAATATATACAGATAAACTATATAAAAATAATAATAGTTTTTTTAATAATAATAAATTAGCTAAGTTAGAAAATGGTATAAAAATAAAAGTTCCATTATTTATAAAATCTGGAGATTATATAAAAATTAACACAGAATTAGAATCTTATATTTCTAGAATTTAAATTTTATATTAATTTAAATTATAAATCAGGGGCAGAAGGAATTGAACCCTCAACCTATGGTTTTGGAGACCATCGTTCTACCTAATTAAACTATACCCCTAAATATTATTATAGGTCTAAGTGGAGTTGAACCACTGACCTCACCCTTATCAGGGGTGTGCTCTAACCTCTGAGCTATAGACCTTATTTAAATATTTTAATTTTAATTTTATTATACCAAATTATTTTTTTTTGTCATTATATTAAATAATTATCATTACATTAATATATTTATTATATAGTATAATATTAAATTATGAATATTAAAAATAATATTTTTAAAAAAATTTTAAATAATGAGATAAAATCAAATATTATTTATAAAAATAAGTATGTAACAGCTTTTGATGATATAAATCCTAAAGCTCCTGTTCATATAATATTAATTCCTAATGTTTATATTAAAAATATGAATTATATAAATAAATCACATATAGATATTTTAGGTAAAATGTTATTAATATCTTCTAAAATAGCTAAACTTAAAAATATACATAAAAGTGGATATAGATTAGTTATAAATTGTAATAAAAATTCTGGACAAGAAATTGATTATTTACATATTCATATTATAGGAGGTAAATTTTTAGGAAATATAATTTGTAATAATTTATAAATGAAGACAAAAAAATATTTTTTATTTACTACTAGAAATAATTTAAATAATGATAATGATATTGTAAATAATTTAATGATAAAAGGAGGTTTTATAAGAAAATTATGTTCAGGTGTTTTTATATTATTACCAAATGGTTTAAAGGTTATAAATAATATAATAAATATTATTAGAAAAGAAATATATAAAATTGGTGGTTTAGAAATACAAATGCCAGTTATTACTCCAGTAAATTTATGAAATAAAAGTGGTAGATATTATAATTATGGAAAAGAATTATATAAAATTTATGATAGAAATAATAAAATTTTTTTATTATCTCCAACTAATGAAGAAATTATAACTGATTTTTTTTTTAAAGAAAATTTATCTATTAATAATTATCCATATATTTTTTTTCAAATTAATAATAAATTTAGAGATGAAATTAGAATTAAATCTAATTTAATAAGATGTAAAGAATTTATTATGAAAGATGCATATTCTTTTCATAATAATTTAAAATGTTTAGATAATACTTATACAAATATATTGAATACTTATTTGGATATTTTTAAGATAATTGGATTAAATATTTGTTATAAAAAAGCCAAATGTGGTAAAATAGGTGGTTTATTATCACATGAATTTCATTTTATATCTAAATATGGTGATAGTAATTTAAATATTAATAGAAACGATTATTTAAAATTTTTTTGTTCAAAAAATAGAAATTTAAATATAATTAAAAAATTTAAATGTTTATATTTAAATAAAAATAAAGTTAATGATTTTATTAAAAATAAATTAAATAAATTTGTTAAAACTTATTTAATTAAAATATTTTTAATTAATAAAAAAAATATATTTATTATTTTATTAATAAGTTATTATAAAAAAATTGATTATACAAAAATAAAAAATTTATATCCGTTATCTATTAAAATTAAAATTTTAAATAAAAAATATATTTTAAAGAAATTTAATATTTTAAAGAATTTTTTAGGACCTTTTGGTTGAAATTATAGAATTATTGCTGATTATTATTTAATTAATTATGTTAATTTTATTATAGGTTCTAATATAAATAATTATTATTTTATTAATGTAAATTGAAATAAACATTTAAATATTGTTAAATTTATAGATATAAGTAAAAATTTTAATATATATATAAAAAAAAATAATAATAAAGTTAAAATTTTTAATAAAAAATCTATTGAAATAGCTCATATATTTAAATTATTAGATAAATATTCTTTAAATTATAAAAAAAATAATAATTTTAATAAAATATTTATGGGTTGTTATGGGATAGGTATTTATAGAGTTTTTTTTAGTTTAATTGATCAATATTTATTTAATAATAAAATTATATTACCTTTATCTGTATCTATTTTTAAATTAGCAATTATTCCTATAAATTTATACAATAATAAAAATATTTATGATATTTCTTATAAAATTTATAAATATTTAATTAAAAAAAATATAGATGTTTTAATAGAAAATAGAAATATATATATTGGTAAAACTTTAAATGATTTTGAATCATTAGGTATACCTAATTTTTTAATTATTAGTAAAAACTTATTATTATTAAATATTTTAGAATTTAGAGACAGAATTAATAATATAACACAATTTATAAATATTAATGAAATATTTAATTTTTTATATTTAAAATTTATTTATTAAATTAATTTATTTCTTTAAATATTATATTTCAATTGTCATTATTATTTTTAGGTTTTCCATATTTTGTTATAAATATATTAGGGCATAATATTGGTTTTTTGTTATAAAAAATAATTGGTGTTATTTTTCTTTTTCAAGGAAATATTTTATATTTTTGTCATATTTTTTTTATTTTATTGTATTTATTGCTATTTAATATTTTAATTTTATTTTTTATTTCAAATTTAATATAAATTTTTTCTTTTCTATTAGGTTTTCTAACTTTGTTTTTATTTTTATATATATTTTTATTTTTATTACTAATATATAATATACCAATATTATTTGGTAAATTTATAAAATTTTTATTTTTTTCTCACAATATATGTTTATTATTTAATTTTTTTATATTTTTATTTATAAATAATTTATTTTTATATTTATATATTATAAATTTTTTAAGATGTATTTGAAAGTATATTTTTTTTTTATTCTTAATTATTTTTTCTAATAGTAGATTTATTGATTTATATGAAATAATATTTTTATTATTTATATATATAAATTTTCTTAAAATAATTAAAATTTCTTGTTTATGTAATTTTAACATATAATTTAAATTAATATTATTTTTTAAAAAATTTATACTTTTTTTAATTTTTTTTTTAATTAAATAATTAATTAATTTGTATTGTTTATTACATATATATGAATTTCTTATAACTGATGATATAAAAAATGGTCATTTTTGTAATATTATTGGTAGTATTATAGATCTTAAAAAATTTCTATCAGAATTTATATTTTTATTACTTATATCTTCTACTCATTTAATATTTTTTTTAATAGCATATTTTTTGATATATTTTTTTTCTATATTTAAAAATGGTCTAATAATATTTATTTTATTATTTAATATATTTTTTTTTTTTATTCCTATTAATCCTTTTAATCCACATCCTCTTTTAATTGATAAAAATATTGTTTCTAATTGATCATTTTTATGATGTGCTGTTAATAAAATTTCATTTTTTTTTATATATTTATTGTAAATTTTATATCTTTTAATTCTTAATTTTTTTTCTATATTTGATTTTTTATCTATATATATATTTTTTTTTATTAATTGTATTTTATTTTTTTTACAAAATTTTATACAATTTTTTTCTCATTCTTCTGATATACATATTATATTATGATTTATATGTATAGCTCTTATATTTATTTTATATTTTTTAAATTTGTTTAATACATAAAGCAATACAGTGGAATCTAATCCTCCACTATAACCTATAAGAAAATTTTTGTATTTTTTAATTAAATTTTTAATTGTATTTTCAATTATTTTAATATACATTATTATATTTTATATATATGAATTATTATTATTATTAATAATTAATATTTTATATTTTTATTGTTTTTAATATAATTGTATTATAATATATTTATATATTATAATTTAATTAATATTTTAATATAGGGTTGTTAGCTCAGTTGGTAGAGCAGTTGACTTTTAATCAATTGGTCACAGGTTCGAATCCTGTACAGCCCATTAATTAAAAATTTATAAAATCTATATGTAATATTTTATTTTTTATTGGATGTTTTTGTATTTCTTTAATTTTACATTTTAATTTTTTATTTTCTATTTTTATAATAAAATTTATATTTTTAATATTATTATTATTTTTTATAATATTAAATATTAATTTATATTTTATTATTATAGGTATATTTTGTTTTTTTTTTATATAAATTATAGCTGGTATTTTATTGTTTTTTCTAATTTTATTGTTATATTTAGTTCCTAATTTATGTCTATATTGAACTTTAATAAAATTTTTTTTATTCATATATTTAAATTAAATAATTTATTTTTTATAATTTATAATATTATATATTAAAATATATTTTTTAATAAATTAAATAATATGAATAATTTTTTAAAGTTAAGAAATAAAAATATCGGAATACATATAAAAAATAATTTATTTTTATATAAAAATGTTATTTTAGCTAAAAAATTAAATATTAATGCTTTTTCTTTTTTTATAGGTAATCCTTTAATATGAAAAAAAAATATTAGTAATCTTGATATAAATAATTTTAATTTTCTTTGTAAAAAATTTAATATTAAAAAAAAATATATAATTCCTCATAGTAGTTATTTAATTAATTTAGGTTGTCCTATTAAAAAAAAATTATTAAAATCTATTAATTTATTAAAATGAGAAATATATATATGTAATAAATTAAAATTAAAATTAATAAATTTACATTTAGGTAGTCATTTAAATTTAATATCAGAAAATAGATGTATAGATAATATTATTAATTCTATAAATTATATAATAAAATCTACAAAAAATATTATATTAGTTTTAGAGAATTCTGCTGGTAATGGTAATTATATAGGATATAATTTAGATCAAATTTCATCTATTATATCATCTATAGATAAAAAATCTCGTATAGGAGTATGTATAGATACTGGACATGCTTTTGCTTCTGGTTATGATTTACGTAATTTTATTGATTGTGATATTTTTTTTAATAATTTTGATAGAAAAATAGGATTTAATTTTTTAAAAGCATTACATTTAAATGGAAGTAGATGTAAATTTTTTAGTAAAAAAGATAAACATAGTGCTTTATTAAATAGTTATTTAGGTAATAATATTTTTTATTGAATTATGAGAAATAATAATTTTAATAATTTACCTATTATTTTAGAAACAAATAATATAAATTTATGATCAAATGAAATAAATTGATTATATTCAATTTAATTTTTAGATTTATATATTTTTAATTGTTGTTTGATTTTATATGATAAATAATCTAGTAACTTTTGTTTTGGGTGTTTTTTATTAATTTCTCATGATAATTGTTCTTCTGACAAATATATATATATAGGATATCCATTATTATCTTCTATAATAACATGATATCATGGTAATTTACTTTTGTTTTTTTTTGTATTTTTTTTTTTATTATTTAATGAATATATTGGATCAACATCTATTATTACACCTAGAAATCCTAATAATTTGTGTCTTACTTGTTGACCTATATTAAATTTACTATAAGTTATCATATTTATATATAAATATAATTATATGGTTAATTTTATATGTAATTTAATTTAAATTACATATTTTAATTTATTACTATTTTAATATTTTTTAATTAAAACTCATTTTTTAAACTTAAAATAAGTATAAGGTATTAATCCAGATAAAAATATAATTGCAATTGTTATTGGGTAACCATAATGTCAATTTAATTCTGGTATATATTTAAAATTCATTCCATATATTGATGATATTAATGTAGGTGGTAAAAATATTACAGATATTATAGAAAATATTTTTAATATACTATTTTGTTCAATATTTAAGAAACTAATTGATGATTGCATTAAAAAATTAATTTTTTGAAATAATGATTCATTATATACTAATAATGATTCTACATCTTTAATTATTTCTTTAGATATTTTTTTTTGTATATCATTAAGATTTATTTTTCTTAATAAAAATTTTATAGCTCTTTTAGTATCTATCAAACATATTCTTATTTTTGATGTTATATCTTCTTTTTTAGATAATACTGATATTGATATATCAAATTTCTGATTATTTTTATATTTAAGTATTATAGAAGTTAAATCTTCTAAGTTATTTGAAATTATTTCTATTTCATTTGCTATTTGTTCTATTTTAATTTCTATTAAGTCTAATAATAAATTATATATATTTTTATATTTAGTTCTTTTATTTATTACTTTATTTTTATATATTTCAAATATTTTTAAATTTTTTTCTCTTAATGAATATAATTTATTTTTATATAATATAAAAGCTACTGTATATATATTCATATAATCTTTAATATTTTTTTCTAAAAAAAACGTATGTATATGTAATCCATTTTTGTCTTTAAAAAATCTTGCTGAATATTCTATATTTAATAATTCTAAATTTTTAATAATTTTTTGATTAAATGTTTTTTCAACATATAATTTTTCTATATTTGATGGATTTACTAAATCTATTCAATAGCTTCTTTTTAGTTTTTCTTTTTTTATATATTTTAAAATTTTTATTTTTTTAAATATTTTATTTTTATATTTAAATATATTTAACATATTTATTTATTTATTTTATTTAGTTATAATGTTTATTTTACATTAAATTTTAAATTAATAAAAATTTGTTTATATAAAATATTTTATTTATTTAAAAAATTTTTAAAATATAGTAGAATATTTATTATTTGTTTTAGAATAGGAATTTTCATGAATAAATTATTTTTAGATGTAGATAATAAATCTTTTAATGTTGAAGTATTAAAATATAAAGGGTACGTATTAGTTGATTTTTGAGCTAAATGATGTGGTCCTTGTAGGTTATTTATGAATATTTTAAATGATGTTAATAAACAATTTATTAATAAAATAAAATTTGTTAAAGTAGATATTGATAATTGTGATTTATTAGTTAAAAAATATAAAATTAAAAGTGTTCCTACAATAATTTTATTTAAAGATGGTAATTTATTAAAAAAAAAAATAGGTTTATTAACAAAATTTGATATAATAAATTTTTTAAATTTAAATTTATCTAATTAATATATATATTTAAATATAATTTTATTTTTTAAAATTTATTAATAATATGATTAATATATCATGAATTTTACTCAATTAAAAAGTATGTCTGTTTCTGAGTTAGTAATTCTAGGTAAAAAGATAGGTTTAGAAAATTTAGCTAGAATGCGTAAACAAGATATAATTTTTTCTATTTTAAAAAAACATTCAAAAAGTGGTGAAGATATTTTTGGTAGTGGTGTTTTAGAAATATTACAAGATGGTTTTGGATTTTTAAGATCTTCAGATAGTTCATATTTATCAGGAACTGATGATATATATGTTTCTCCTAGTCAAATACGTAGATTTAATTTAAGGACAGGAGATACTGTTTCAGGGAAAATTAGACCACCTAAAGAAATTGAACGTTATTTTTCATTATTAAAAGTTAAAAAAATAAATTATGATAGACCTGAGAATTCTAGAAATAAAATTTTATTTGAAAATTTAACTCCTTTACATGCTAATAATAGATTATATATGGAAATAGGAGATGGTTCTAAAGATGATATAACTGCTAGAATTTTAGATTTATCTTCTCCTATAGGTAGAGGTCAAAGAGGTTTAATTGTAGCTCCTCCTAAAGCTGGTAAAACTATTTTATTACAAAATATAGCTAAGAGTATTAATTATAATTACCCAGATTGTATATTGATGGTTTTATTAATAGACGAAAGACCTGAAGAAGTAACTGAAATGAATCGTTTAGTTAAGAACGGAGAAGTAATATCATCAACTTTTGATGAACCTGCTCAAAGACATGTACAGGTTTCTGAAATGGTAATAGAAAAAGCTAAAAGATTAGTAGAGCATAAAAAAGATGTAATTATTCTTTTAGATTCTATTACAAGATTAGCTAGAGCATATAATATTGTTGTACCTGCTTCAGGTAAAGTATTAACAGGTGGAATAGATGCTAATGCTTTACATAGACCTAAGAGATTTTTTGGAGCAGCACGTAATATTGAAGAAGGTGGTAGTCTAACTATTATAGCAACTGCATTAATAGATACAGGTTCTAAAATGGATGAAGTAATTTATGAAGAATTTAAAGGTACTGGTAATATGGAATTACATTTATCTAGAAAAATTTCAGAAAAAAGAGTTTTTCCTTCTATTGATTATAATAGATCTGGAACTAGAAAAGAAGAATTATTAACATCTAATAATGAACTTAAAAAAATATGAATTTTAAGAAGAATTATACAACCTATGAATGAAGTAGATGCTATGGAATTCTTGATTAAAAAATTATTAATGACTAAAACAAATAATCAATTTTTTGAAATGATGAAAAGTACATAATATTTTTTTTAAATATACTTTTATAGTAGTATTTTATAATATTATTTAATATAATTATTATAATTATATTTATTTAAATTGGTGATTATAGCTCAGTTGGTAGAGCGCTGAATTGTGGTTTCAGTTGTCATGGGTTCGATTCCCATTAATCACCCTTTTTTACGGTGAGTAGCGCAGCATGGTAGCGCAACTGGTTTGGGACCAGTAGGTCGGAGGTTCAAATCCTCCCTTGCCGATTTTATTTATTTAATTTTTTATATGAAAAAAAAAATATTAGTAACTTGTGCTTTTCCTTATTCTAATGGAGATATACATTTAGGTCATATATTAGAAAATATTTATGCAGATATATGAGTAAGATATCAAAGGTTATTAGGTAATAAAGTATATTTTATATGTTCTGATGATTCTCATGGTACTGCAATTTTATTAAAATCAATGGAAATGAAAATTAGTCCTAATTTAATGATAAAAAATATTTTTTTAAACCATAAAAGGGATTTTTCGAATTTTAATATTAAATATAACTTTTATTATAAAACTCATAATAAATATAATTTAAAATTTTTAAAATATTTTACAAAAAAATGTTATATTAAAAATCTTATCTTTAATAAAGATATTTTACAATTTTATGATAAAAAAAAAAATATTTTTTTACCAGATAGATATATTATAGGTAAATGCCCTAATTGTTTTAGTAAAAATCAATATGGAGATAATTGTATAGTTTGTGGTAATATTTATAGTTCTTTAGATTTAATTGATCCTATATCTATAGTGTCTTATAATAAACCTATTTTAAAATATTCTAATCATTTATTTTTAAATTTAAATATTTTAAAAAATAATATAATAAATTGAATAAATAGTATTAATTTACAAAAAAATGTTTTTAATCAATTATTTTATTGATTAAAAAATAATTTAATTGATTGAAATATTTCTAGAGATAGTCCATATTATGGATTTAAAATTCCTTCAATGTTTATAAAAAATAAATATTATTATGTTTGAGTTGATGCTTTGTTAGGTTATATAAGTACGTTTTATAAATTTTGTAAAGTTAATAATAATAATATTTTATTTAATAAATTTTGGTCTTTTAATCATAATAATAATTATGAAATATATCATTTTATAGGAAAAGATGTATTATATTTTCATGGTATATTATGACCTGCAATTCTTGATATATTAAATTATAGAAAACCTACAAATTTAATAGTACATGGTCATCTTTTAATAAATAATTGTAAAATGTCTAAATCATATAAAAATTTTATTAGTATAAAAAAATGGTTAGAATTTTATGATTCTGATAGTTTAAGATATTATTTTGCTAGTTTATTATCAAATAATTTAAATGATATTAATTTATCTTTATTAGATTTTGTTAATAAAATTAATTCTGATATAGTTAATAAATTTATTAATATATCTTCTAGAATTTCTAAATTATTAGAAATAAATTTTAATAATATTTTAGCTAAAAAATTATGAAATGAAGATTTATATAATTATTTTGTTAAAAAATTTTATGTAATTAGTGATTATTATTCTAATTTTAATTATTATAAAATTATTATTGAAATTAATTTTTTATTAGATTTAGTTAATAAATATATTACAGATAACAAACCTTGAGATTTATTTTATAGTTTAAAAAATATTAATAATTTACATATGTTTTGTACTACAATATTAAATATATTTAGATTAATTTCTATATATTTAATTCCTATTATACCTAATATAATAAGTAAAATAGAAATATTTTTAAATACTAAATTAAGTTGAGATAATTTTGATAAACCACTATTAAATCATAAAATATTAAAATATAATAACATCTATAATAGAATTTATTTATATGATTTAAATAAATTGATGATTAATTAAATTTTATATATAATATATATTGATATTATTAAAAATTATTTTAAATTTTATGTCATATTTAAATATTCAAAAAATTATTAATATAATTGGAAATAGATTTGATTTAATATTAATTGCTTCTTATTATTCTAGACAAATACAATTATATAATAAAAAATTTATTAATAATAAAAATAAACCAACTATAATTGCTTTAAAAAAAATTGAAAATAATTTATTTAATAAAAATATATTAATAAATTTTTTATAAAATATATTTTATTTAATGAAAATATATATGGTTGGTGGTGCTATAAGAGATAAATTATTAGGTATAAGAACAAGAGATATAGATTGATTAGTTGTAGGTTCTACTTATTTTAAAATGATTAATTTAGGTTATAAACCTATAGGTAATTTTTTTCCTGTTTTTATAAATCCTAAAACTAAAGAAGAATATGCTTTAGCCAGAAAAGAAAAAAAAAATAGTATTGGTTATAAAGGTTTTTATTGTAATTTTAATTCAGATATATCTTTAGAAGAAGATTTATTTCGTAGAGATTTAACTATTAATTCTATTGCAATGGATGATAATGGTAGATATTATGATCCTTATAATGGTATTATAGATATTCAAAATAGAATTATTAGACATGTATCTGATTATTTTATGGATGATCCTTTAAGATTATTAAGAGTTGCAAGATTTTATTCTTATTTATTAAATTTTAATTTTTGTATTAATATTAATACTTTAAATTTAATGAAAAAAATTGTTTGTAGTGGAGAATTAAATTATATAACTCCAGAAAGAATTTGGATAGAATTTAAAAAAGTTTTAAATAATAAAAATATATTTTTTTTTTTTAGTGTTTTAAATAGTTGTAATGCTATAAATATTATTTTTCCTGAAATTAAAAATTTATTTAATAATTTAAAAATTAAATATTATTTTTTTTTAGTTTTTAAAAATATAGATAATTTAAATTTTAATTTATATATTAAATTTATTTTTTTTTGTTTTTTTTTTAATTATACTATTTTTTCTAAAAAATATTTCATATATAGTAAATTAATTTTATTTAATGTAAATAATTTTTGTTTAAAATTTAAATTACCTAATAAATTTTTTTTTTATTTTAAAAAAATTTTTTTGGTTATAAAATTAATTTTAAATTTTGGTAAAAAAAAAAAGTATAATTATTTATTAGATATATTTTATGAATTAGATATATGAAGAAATTGAAATATAATTTTTAAATTATTGAATGTATTAATTATTTTAAAAATAATTAATTTTATTGATATTCATATTATATATTTTTTAGAAAAAAATTTATTTAAAATATGTAAATTATTAAAAAATATAAATATTAATAATTATATTAATTTATACAATATTAATAAAAAAAATATTAAAAAATATATATATAATTTGCGTTTATTAATACTTAAAAAAAAGATAAAATTAAATTTTTAATTTTAAAAGTTTTCATTTATTTTTCATTTAGATTTTATATCTATTTCTAAATTATTATATATTTTTTTTTTTGATGAATATTTTATTCATCCAGTATATGCTATCATTGCTGCATTATCTGTACATAATTTTTTGGGGTTAAAAAATATTTTTTTATTCAGTTTAGTTAAACTATACATTTTTTTTCTTAAAGTATTATTACTACTAACTCCTCCAACAATTGATAGGTTGTTAATTTTATATTTTTTTGATGCTAATTTTATTTTTTTTACTAATATAGTTGTAATACTTTCTTGTAATGAAAATGCTATATTAGCTTTATTATTAAAATTTAATTTATTATTTTTAATATAATTAAAAATATGTGTTTTTAATCCTGAAAAACTAAAATTTAAATTATGTTTATTTATTAATGGTTTAGGAAAATTTAGATTTTTATTTGAGTATTTTGATATTTTTGAAATATATTTACCTCCAGGTAATTTTAATTTTAATAATATAGATATTTTATCAAATATTTCACCTGCTGAATCATCTAATGATTGACCTATTATTTTATATTTTTCGTAATTTTTAACTATACATAATAATGTATGTGCTCCAGATGTAACTAATGATATAAAAGGAAAGGAGGGTTTATATTTATTTATCATAATTGACATAATATGTGCTTCTATATGATTTATAGGTATTGAAGGTATATTATATATTAAAGATATTGATTTAGCTAACGCAACTCCTATTAACAATGAATTAGGTAATCCAGGACCAGCAGAATATGCAATTATATCAATATTTTCAATTTTTTTTTTAGATTTTTTTAATGATTTTTTTAATATAATAAATATTTTTTTATAATGATTTTTTGAAGCTATTTCAGGCATTATACCTCCATATTTAGTATGTATTAAACTTTGACTAAATAATTTATTTGTTAATATTCCTAAATTTGTATCATATAAACTTATTCCTGTTTCATCACATGAAGTTTCTATTCCTAAAATTATCATATCTTTTTTTTTAATTTAAATTATTATATAATTATATAGCACTTAGATAAAAAAATAGTATTTATTTTATGGAAAATTATATGCCTTATATTAAAATTAAAGATAATGAACCTTTTGATATAGCTTTAAGAAGATTTAAAAGATGTTGTGAAAAATCTGGTATATTAACTGAATTACGTAAAAGAGAATTTTATGAAAAACCTACTACTGCAAGAAAAAAAGCTAAAGCTTCTGCTATTAAAAGACGTATGAAAAGATCTTTTAAAAATAAGTAAATAAATTTATTTTAATTAAATAATTATATATGAATTATATTTCTAGTTTATTTATTAGTAAGTTAATATCATCTAATAATATTATAGATATAATTTCATCCAAGGTAAATTTAAAAAAAGTTGGAAAATATTATAAATCTTATTGCCCTTTTCATAATGAAAAAAATCCATCTTTTATAGTTAATAAAGATAAGCAATTTTTTTATTGTTTTGGTTGTAAATCTAATGGTAATGTTATAGATTTTTTAATGAAAATTAATAATTATAATTTTTTAGATGCTATTAAGGAATTATCTAATATAAGTGGTATACCCATATTATATAATAATAATATTTTTAATACAAAAATTATAAATAAAGATAGATTTTTTAAATTAATGTTTAATTTAAATAAAATTTATATAAAATCTTTATTAATTAATTATAATTTTTATATAATTAAAAATTTTTTTATAAATAGAAATATTAATTATAAATGTATTTTAAATTTTTCTATAGGTTATTCTTATAATTTATTAGTCAATAAATTTATAAATAGTTTAAGTTATAATAATAGATATTTTTTATTTAAATTAGGTATATTAATAAAAAATAAATATGGTAATTTTTATGATAGATTATTTAATAGAATTATATTTCCTATATATAATTTATATGGTGATATTATAGCTTTTGGAGGTAGATCTATTATAAATAATAATTTTAGTAAATATATAAATTCTTCTAATAATATGTTTTTCACTAAAGGATATAATTTATATAATTTTAATAATATTATAAAAAAAAAAAATAAATTAAAGAAAATATTAATAGTAGAAGGTTATATAGATGTAATCATGTTATATAAATTTGGTATTAATTATTCTGTAGCTTTATTAGGTTCTAATATATCAAAGCAACAAATTAAAATATTATATTTTTATACTAATAAAGTTATATTATGTTTAGATGGAGATAAATCAAATTTTTCTTATATTAAAAATATTATTAAATTATTAATTTCTTTTATAAATAATAAAAAGATGTTTTTTATTGTTTTTTTACCTTATGGTGAAGACCCTGATTCTTTAATACAAAAAGAAGGTAAAATATTATTTGAAAAAAGATTAAATAATTCTTTGTCTATTATAGATATATTGTTAAAATATTATTTTTTAAAAAAAAATTTATTAACTTGTAAAGATAAAATTTCTTTTATAAATTCATTATTACCATATATTTCTAAAATAAATTGTTCTATTATTAAATATTTTATAAAAATAAAAATTTTAAATAAAATTGGTATTTTTGATAAATATAATTTAAATAATTTATTATATTATAATTTTAATAAAAAAAATATAAAAGTTAAGTTCACTTTATTAAGATGTTTGATAAGTTTATTATTAAAATATCCAATTTTATCTAATAAAGTAAATTTATACGATAGAATATTTAATTATAATATTAATAATAGTATTCCAGGTTTAGTTTTATTTTTAGATATAGTAAATATATGTATAAATAATAAAAATATAAATATAATTAAAATTATATCTAAATTTAATAATAATATTAATATAAAAAATTATTTAATAAAATTATTTTTATGAAATTTTTTTCCTAAAAATATTAATTATAATTTAATATTTAGTGATGCTTTAATTAAGTTAAAATTTTTTATAATAAAAAATATATTAAAAAAAATTTTATTAAATAATAATAATTTATATGAATTATCTTTAAATAAAAAAATAATAATATGAAATTTAATTAAATTTAAAAAATTAAATAATTAATTTATTTTATATATTATTTTATAAAAATTTATTTATTAAATTATTAAATTTTTAAAGTAACGGATTTATTATATGAAAAGAAATATTAGATTAAAAATAATTTTATTAATTTCAGAAAATATAAATAAAGGTTATATAACATATTCTCAAATTAATAAAAAATTATCTTTTATAAATAAAATTAGTTCTAATCAATATAAAGAAATTATTAATATGATTGATAATTTTGGTATTTCTGTAATTAAAGATAATTATATAAATAAATTATTTATTCATAAAAAAAGTTATATTACTTCTAAAAGTAATATTTTAAATTTATCAAATAGTAATTTATTAAATTTTAATAATAATATAAATAAAATAAAAGATCCTGTAAGAATGTATATGAAAGAAATGGGTAATGTTGAATTATTGACTAGAAAAGGTGAAATTAAAATAGCTAAAAAAATTGAGTTTAATATAAATAAAATTCAATTTAATTTGGCAAAATATTTTAAATCTATTAAATATTTTTTAGATCAATATAGTTTGGTTAAACTTAATGTAATTAAATTATCTGATTTAATAATTGGTTTTGTAGATTATAAATTTAATTGTAATTTTATATTTGACAATAAATATAATGATTTTTATAAAATAAAATATATAGATAATTATAATAATAATTGTAATTTTAAAAATTTTAAAATAATAATAAAAAAAAAAATTAAATGTTTAAGTTATCAATATAATAATTTATTAAAATTTATAAAAAAATATACAATTAATCATCCTTATTCTAAATGCGAATTAAATAAATTAATAAATATTTTTATGACTTTTAAATTAGTTCCTAATCAATTAGATAATTTATTATTAAAAATTAAAAATATTTTTAATAAAATTAATTTAATTGAAAAAAAAATAATGTATTTATGTGTTGAAAAAAGTTTAATGCCAAAAAATATTTTTATTACTTTATTTAATAAATATAGTTCTAATATAATTTGAATTAATAAAGCTATTAATATGAATAAATTTTGATCTTTAAATATATTTAAAATAAAAAATAAAATATTAAAAGAAATAAATAATTTAATTAATATAGAAAATAAAATAGGTTTAAATATTTTAAAGTTTAAAAAAATTAATATTAATATATTAAATAATGAAATTATAGCTAAAAATGCTAAAAAAGAAATGGTAGAAGCTAATTTAAGATTGGTAATTTCTATAGCTAAAAAATATACAAATAGAGGTTTACAATTTTTAGATTTAATTCAAGAAGGTAATATAGGTTTAATGAAAGCTGTTGATAAATTTGAATATAGAAGAGGATATAAATTTTCTACATATGCTACTTGATGAATACGTCAAGCTATAACTAGATCTATAGCTGATCAAGCTAGAACCATTAGAATACCTGTTCATATGATAGAAACTATAAATAAATTAAATAGAATTTCTAGACAAATTTTACAAGAAATTGGTAGAGAACCTACACCTGAAGAATTATCTAATAAAATGTTAATTTCTGAAGATAAAATTAGAAAAATTTTAAAAATTTCTAAAGAACCTATTTCTATGGAAACTCCTATAGGAGAAGATGAAGATTTACATTTAGGTGATTTTATAGAAGATACGTCTTTAGAGTTACCTTTAGATTCTGCTACTACTGAAAGTTTAAAATCTGTTACAAATAATATTTTATCTAGTTTAACTCCTAGAGAAGCTCAAGTTTTAAGAATGCGTTTTGGAATTGATATGAATAGTGATCATACTTTAGAAGAAGTAGGTAAACAATTTGATGTTACTAGAGAACGTATTAGACAGATAGAAGCAAAAGCTTTAAGAAAATTACGTCATCCTAGTAGATCAGAAATTTTACGTAGTTTTTTAGAAGATTAATTTAAAAATATATATTATATTAACTTAATTTTAATTTTATTTATTTTATTTAAATTTTTATATTTTTTGTATTTAATATTAATTATAATATTAAATATTATATTAATATTAATGAGATATTATGTTATATAAAAAAGAAATTAACGAAGATTATATTGATTTTGAAATGAATAAATGTATTATATCATTTAAAAAAAATTTATCTAAATATAATTTAGATTTTAATAATATAAATATTATTTCTAATTTATATATTGATTATTATGGTTATAGTACAAAATTATATAAATTATCTAGTATTTGTATTAAGAATAATTGTTTTAAAATTTCATTATTTGATAAAAATATAAAAAATAAAGTTAGAAGAGCAATTGAAACTTCTGATTTAAATTTAACTACAAATATTGATAAAAATGATATAATTGTTAATTTACCTATTGTAACTGAACAGTATAAAATAAAAATTTTAAATTTATTAAAAAAAGATTTAGAATTTTTTAAAATTTCAATTAGAAATAAACGTAAATTTTTTAAAAATAATATAAAAATTTTATTAAATAATAAAATATTTAGTAAAGATGAAAGTTTAATATTAAATAATAAATTACAATTTATTACAAATAAATATATTAAAATGTTAGATGTATTATTTATTGATAAAAAGAATAATATATTATTATAGTAAATTTATATTTTATTAAATTTTATAAATTTAATATATTAAAATAATTTATATATTTATTAATTTTATAATTTTATATTATATAATATATAATTAATCATAATATAATTTAAAATTATAAATTAATATATTTAATTTTATGTTTAATTTTAATAGGTTTATAATATTACTTTTATTTATATTAAATTTTAATTATAGTTTTTGTAATAATTTAAAATTTAATAATATATTTATATTTTCTAATAATAATAATTTTTTTTATAATATTTTATATAAAAAATTTAATAATAATTTATTGTTTATAAATAATAAGAATATAATAAATTTTTTATGAAAAACTAATTTTTTTTATAAAATAAAATATTTTAAGATAAAAAATAAATTGTATTTATTATTATATAATAAATTTATTATTAATAATATTGTATTAAATTATAATAATAATTTAATTTTAAGTAAATATTATTTTTTAAAAATTTTAAATAAATTTAATATTAAAAATAAATATTATCTTTATAAAAATAATTTATTAAAATTTAAAAATTTTATATTATTAAAGTATAAAAATATAGGTTTATATAATATAAATATTAATTTTAATATTATTAATTTAAATAATAAGTTAGTAATATTAAAATTAAATATTTATAATAATTCATTTAATAATATTAATATAAATATATACGGTAATAATTTTTTAAATAAAAAAAAATTTTTATTATTATTAAATTTAAATAATTATAATATTAATAATATATTTTTAAATAAAAATATATTAGATTTTTATTTAAATAATATAAAAAGATTTTATTTTAATTATGGATTTTTAGATTTTAATGTAATTAAAATTAAAAAAAGTATTTTTTGTAATAATATATTACATATTAATATATATGTTAATGAAGGTGATAGATATAAAATAGATAACATATTATTATATAGTAATATATTAAAATTTAATAATAACAATATTTTTTATAAATTTAAATTTAATAATTTATTAGTTAATGAATATTTTAATTATAATAAATTTAAATCTTTTATAAATAAAATAGACTTTTATTTTAAAAAAAGAGGTTATTTAAATTTATTATTAAATATTAAATATAAAAAAATTTTTAATAAAAAAATTATATTTTTTTTATATTTTAAATTAAATAATATTTATGTAATAAAAAATATTATTTTTAATGTAAATTATAATAATAAATATAATTTTTTATTATTTAATTTGTATAAAATAAAGGGATTTGTTTATAATAAATATTTATTAAATAAAATTTTATACAATTTATTAAATAATAATAATTTTGAAAATATTAATTTAAAATTAAAATATAACAATATTTTAAAAAATAATTTAAATATTTTATATAATATAAAATATAAAAAAAATGGTTTATTTAATTTTAATATTAATCTAAGTAAAAAAAAATATTTAAATTATAGATTTATTTTTACTAAACAAAATTTATTTAATATAGGTGATGAATTTAATTTAAATTTTGTTAATAATGATTATATGAATTTTAGTAGTTTTAATTTTATAAATATATTTTTTAAAAATATATATTTTAATTATAAATTTTTTTATACTAATAAAATTAATAATTTATTATCTAATAATCATAAATATTTAAATAATTTATATGGTTTAAATATAGGTATAATAAAAAATTTAAATAGTATAATAAATTATAATTTATATATTAAATATATAAATAATAGAATATATAATTTTAGTAAAGATCTATTATCTATAGATAATTTAAATTTTATTTTTAATAATATTATAAAATTAAATAATATAAAAAATAATTATAAATATAATAATATTTTATTAAAAAATATTTTTATAATTAATAATATAGATAATATATATAATCCTAAAAATGGATATTATTTTTATTTAAATAATAAAATTAGTTTACCATGATCTAATGATAAATTTTATAAATTTTATGTTATATTTAAAAAATATATATCTATAACTAAAAATAGTTCTATTATATGATTTATAAATATGTTTTATGGTTATTCTAATACATTAAATAATAAAAATTTTCCAATTTATGAAAATTTTAGTAATTTAAATGAAAATATTTTTAGAGGATTAAATTATAAAAATTTATTTAATAATTTAATATTTATTAATTCTAAATTTTTAAATTGTTTAAAAATTAATAATTATTGTTTATATGAATGATATTCAGGAAAAAATTATATTTTTTATTTTAATAATGAATTTATTATTAATAATTTATTTTTAAATAAATATAATTTTTATAAAAATTATATTAAATTTATATTTTTTATAGATACAGGTTTTATTTCAAATAATAATAATTTAAGTAATAAATTATTTAATAATTTTAAATTAAATTATATAAATTTAAAAAAAATATTTAAATCAACTTATGGATTTCATATTAAGATATTTACTCCTTTAGGATATTTAAATTTAGTGTTTAGTTTACCTATAAATTATAATATACTTAATAAAATAAATATGTTAAATTTTTATTTAAGTAATAAATAAAAAATATGAAAAAAAATATTTTAAATTATTCTATTAAATTAATTTTATTTTTAAGTTTATTAATATTTAATAAATTAAATGTTAATGCTTCTAATAATATAGCTTGTTTAGATATAAATAATATATTAAATAATACTTATTCTTATAATAAATATATATTAAAATTAAATAATAAATTTAAAGAATATTATATTAAATATATAAAATATATTAATATATTAATTAATAAAGAAAAAATATTAAATAGTAAAAAATATTATATTAATTTAAATAAATTTAAATTTTTAAAATATATATTATTTGTTAAAAAAAAAAAAATTTTTAATAATTTAAATAAAATTCAATATTTATTAAATAGAGAAAATATTTTAATTTATAAAAAAACTTTATTTAAAATTTTTAGTATTATAAATAATATTTCTTATATTAATAAATATGATTTAGTTTTTGATTTAAATTATATATTTTATTATAATAATAAAAATATTGATAATATTACAAATTATATTATTAATATAATCAATAAAAAAAATATATTTAATTAATTTATTTATAATATTTATTAAATTTAATAATGGATCCTAAATTTATACATTTAAATGTACATAGTGATTATTCTATAAAAGATGGTATTTGTAAAATAGAAGATTTATTAAAAAAATGTGTAGAATTTGAAATGCCATCTATAGCATTAACTGATTTTTATAATTTGTCTGCTAGTATTAAATTTATTAATAAATCATATTATTATGGTATTAAACCTATTATAGGTGTTGATATATATATTCATTATAAAAATTCTTTTTATAAAGAATCTCATTTATTAACTATATTAGTAATGAATAATATAGGTTATAAAAATTTAATAAAATTAGTTTCTTTATCTTTTATTAAAGATAAATCAAAATTTAATTTAAATTATAATTCTATTTATTATAAATTAATTTTAAAGTTTCATGAAGGTTTAATATTTTTATTTTCTTTTGATAAATTTAGTTGTTTTGGAAAATATTATATATATAGAAATATAGATTTAATTAAAAAAATTGTTTTATTTTGAAAAAAAATATTAAATGATAGAATTTATTTTCATATTAATAGAATTTCGTATTTAAACGAAAATATTTATATTAATTATATAATTAATTTATCTTATGAATTAAATATATTTTTAGTTGCTAGTAATAAAGTTTTATTTATTAATAAAGATGATTTTTATATTCATAATATACGTTGTTCTATATATCATAACTGTAATATTAAAAAAATTTTAAATTATGTAAATTATAGTAATGAACAATATTTAAAAACTGATTTACAAATGATTAATATTTTTAAGGATATTCCAGAAGTTATATATAATAGTGTTCAAATTTCTAAAAGATGTAACTTTATATTAAAAAAAGGAAAATTTATTTTACCTAAATTTAATATTAAAAAAAATATAACATCTTTTGAATATCTTAAAAAGTTAACTTTTAAAAATTTATATAAAAAAATTAGTAAAAAATTATTTAAAAAATATATAAATAGATTAAATAAAGAATTAGAAATTATTAAAAAAATAAATTTATCAAATTATTTTCTTATAGTTATGGAATTTGTTAATTGATCTAAAAAAAACAAAATTCCTGTAGGACCTGGAAGAGGTTCAGGCGCTGGTTCTTTAGTTGCTTATTTATTAGGTATTACAGAAATTGATCCTTTAAAGTTTAATTTAATTTTTGAAAGATTTATAAATTTAGAAAGAATGTCTATACCTGATTTTGATATAGATTTCTGTGTGAAAAAAAGAGATAAAGTTTTATCTCATATAGAAGATTTATATGGAAAACAGTCTGTAGCTCAAATAGTGACTTTTAATACATTAACAGCTAAATCTGTTATTAGAGATGTTGGAAGAGTATTAGGTTATTCATATATTTTTATAGATTATATAGCTAAGTTAATACCATTTAATATAGGTATTACTTTAAATAAAGCTATACAATCTGAACCTAAATTAAACGAATTATATAATAAAGATATTCAAGTTAAAAAATTATTTGATATTTCTATAAAATTAGAAGGATTAGTTAAAGGTATAGGTAAACACGCTGGAGGTATTATAATATCATCTACATTAGTATATGATTTTTGTCCAGTATTTAAAGATTTTGAAAATAATAAATTAATTACTCAATTTGATAAATATGATATTGAATATATTGGTTTAATTAAATTTGATCTTTTAGGATTAAGAACATTAACTGTAATAGATAAATGTGTTAAATTAGTTTATAAAAATTATAAAAAAAAAATTGATATTAATAATTTATATTTAAAAGACAAATTAAGTTTTAATTTATTAAAAAAATCTAATACTATAGCTGTTTTTCAATTAGAATCTAAAGGTATGAGAGATTTAATAAAAAAATTAAAACCAGATTGTTTTGAAGATATAGTAGCTTTATTAGCTTTATTTAGACCAGGTCCTTTAAAATCTGGTATGGTTGATAATTTTATAAATAGAAAAAATGGTAATGAAAAAATATACTACCCTAATAAATTATATCAACATAAATTATTAATACCTATATTAAAATATACTTATGGAATAATTTTATATCAAGAACAAGTAATGCAAATAGCAAAAGTATTGGGTAATTATAATTTAGGATTAGCTGATATTTTACGTAGATCTATAAGTGATAAAAGAAAAAAAGATGTATTTCTTCATAGAAAAATTTTTAAAAAAGGATCTAAAATATTAGGTATAGATCATAAATTATCTTTGAAAATATTTTCTTTAATGGAAAAATATTCAGGTTATGGTTTTAATAGATCACATTCTGTTTGTTATTCATTTATAGCATATCAAACTTTATGATTAAAAGCTAATTTTTTATGTGAATTAATTGTTTCTGTAATGAATACTGATATTGATAATATTAATAAAATTATGTCTATGCTTAATGAAGCTAAAAATAATAATATTAAAATTATTTCTCCTAATATAAATAAAAGTAGTTATTATTTTAAAATAGATAAAAATAGTAATATAATTTATGGTTTAGGTGCTGTTAAAGGTATAGGAAAAAGTTCTATTGATAGTATTTTGAAAATAAGAAAAAAAAATGGTAAATTTAAAAATTTTATAAATTTTTGTATTTTAAATTCTATTAGTAATAAACTTTCTAAGTCTTCTTTAGAAAGTTTGATTTATTCAGGTTGTTTTGATATTTTTAATATTAATCGTTATATTTTATATAAAAATATTAAAAATGTTTTAAAAATTGCTAATTTTGAAAATAAAAAAAATAATATTAAACAATTAAGTTTATTTAAAGTTAATTATTTCATTAATTTTGATTTTTTAAATAAAAAAGTTAATAAAAATTATAAAAAAGATTTAATTTTATATAAAGAAAAATGTTTTTTAGGTTTATATTTAACAGATCATCCTATTAAAAAATATATAAAATATATAAAATATAAATATAATATTTTATATATTAGAGATATTAATTTTATTAAAATTAATAAGAAATTAAATATTTGTGGAATTATTACCAATATTAAATCTATATATACTAAAAATAAAAATCAAATATATATTATTAATATTGATGATAGTACTGGTAATTTAGAGATTATATTGTTTAAAGAATTATTTATAAAATTTTATAAATTTTTAGAAATAAATAATATAATAATAGTTTATGGTATATTTAAAAATCATTCATATAATTATAATATTTTATTTTTTGTTAAAAATATATTATTTTTTAATAAAAATAATATATAAATAATTTTATTTTATATTATAATATAATAAATATATTTATTTTTTATGTATTTAAAATATTATGTCTAAAGTATGTATAGTAACTGGTAAAAAACCAATCTTTGGTAATAAAAGATCTCATTCTATGAATTCTACTAAAAGAAAATTTTTACCTAATTTACATAATCATCGTTTTTGAATTTCTGATAAGAAAAAGTTTATAAAACTTAAAGTTACATCTAAAGCTATAAGAATAATAGACAAAAAAGGAATTAATTTTTTTTTAAAAAAAAATAATAAAATAAATAAATAATATTATGTCAAAAAATAATAGAATTAAAATTAAACTTATTTCTAGCTCAGGTAGTAAACATTTTTATACTACAACTAAAAATAAAAAAGATATAAATAAAAAATTATCAATTAAAAAATATGATCCTATAGTTAAAAAACATGTAATTTATAATGAAATTAAGATTTAACTTTTAAAATTTTCTCCTTCCTTAAAATAAAGAAAGGAGAATAAATTATAACTTTTATATTTTAAATTAAATTTTATTTTTAATAATATTATTAATATATTTTATAAATTATTATTTTGTATTTTGATTAATTAATATATTTATATAATAAATCATTTATTATTTATTATTTATTATATATTATATATTATTTATTATTTAATTTTATACTATTTATTATTTTATTAATTAATATTTAATTTATAAAAATTAATTATTTTATTTTATTTTATTATTATAATTTTATTTATAAATTTTATATAAAAAAATAAAATAATAATATTAAATTAATTTAATATATTTAATTTTAATTATTTATAATTTTAATATTTTATTTATATAAATCTTCAATATTATTTTTTAAATAATTAGATATACTTTTATTATTTGATTTAATTGTGTTTTTATTAATTTTTCATTGAGCAGGACATAATTCTTTATTTAAAGAATATAAATTTATAGCATCTATTAATCTTAATATTTCATCAATATTTCTTCCTATATGTATATCATTTATTGAAATATGTTTTATTATTCTTTTTTTATCTATTAAAAATGTAGCTCTTAAAGCATAACTATTTTTATATTCTACTTTATATAATTTTTGAATTTTTTTATTTAAATCAGAAATTAAATGAAATTTTATATTATTTCCTATACCTCCTTTTTCTATAGGAGTATTTTTTCATGCTAAATGAGTATAAATAGAGTCAGTTGATATTCCTAAAATAATAGTATTTTTTTTTTTAAATTCTTTATATCTATAGTTTAATGATAATATTTCTGTAGGGCAAATGAATGTAAAGTCTAATGGTCAAAAAAATAATAAACAATTTTTATTTTTAATTTTTTTTTTTAAATTAAAATTTTTTATTATTTTATTATCAGGTGATATAGATTTTGATATAAAATTTGGTGCTTTTTTTTTTATTAACATGATTATCCTTTATATATACATTTATTATATATATTATATTATAATTAAATATATATATTTTATCAAAATTATTATTTTAAATAAATTATGATTATTAATTTATATCCTTGATTAAAAAATTTATATAAAAAAATTATTTTTTCGAATATTTTTAAAAGAGAAAATTTTGGTTTAATTATTAATTATAATACTAATTTAAATGCAGGTAATTTAATTATAAATATAGTTAAATGATTATTTTGTAATTATAAAATTAATTATAATTTTTGTAATAAATGTTTAAATTGTAATTTATTAAATAATAATAATCATCCAAATTATTTTTGTTTTGAAAATAATAAAAAAATTTCTTTAAATAAAGTTAAATATATAAATAATATTTTTTTAAATAATTTATATATTTCAAAATATAAGGTTATTTATTTTTCAAATTTTAATTTTAATAATAAATTTATTAATAATTTTTTATTAAAAATTATAGAAGATTCTTATTATAATGTTATAATAATATTTTCATGTTTAAGTTATGTTAAAATACCTAATACTATTTTAAGTAGGTGTTATAAATATATTATATATTCTCCAAATGAAAATTTTATTTTAAATTGAATTTTAAATAAAAGCAAATATATAAAATTTAATTTTAATAAATCAACAATTTTATCTTCTATACGTATTAATAATTTTTCTCCTATATTATCTATATTTTTTTTAAAAAAATTATTATTTTTTAGAAAAATTTTTATTAATAATATTAATTTAATTTTTTCTAAAAATATAAATAAATATTTTAATTTATTTTATAATAATTATTTATTAGAATATTATATTAATTGATTTTTATATATATTGTTAGATATTTTAAAATTAAATAAGTTAAATTATATTTATTATAATATTGATTATTTTGATATCATTAAAGAATTTAGTAATTTAATATCTATAAATAAAATTTTTTTAATTATTGATAAAATTTTTGTTTTTTTGTGTGATTTTAAAAATAATATAAATTTAAATAAAGATATATTTTATTATAATTTTATATACAATATATATTATATTATTAATTTTTAAAATTTTATTATATATTTATTAATAATTATTATTATTTAAATTTTATAAAAATATTAATATTTTAACATCATTGATTTTTTAAGATTAAAAAAAAATATTTATATATTATTTATTTTTACTAATATTAATTATTTTATATATATAATTATTATTAATAGAAAATTATATATAATTTATTAAATATATTTTAATTATATTAATAATTTTTTAAATAAATATTAGATGTATGATATAAGAAATTTATTAATTATAAAAATTTAATTTAATATTAATTAAAATAATTTATATTATAAAATAATATTTTTAAAAAAATTAAAAAATTTTATTAAATTATTATTTATACTTATTTAATAAATATTTTAAATTATATTAATTTTTAATATATTATATATTTTAAATATAATTAAAAAAAATTAATATAAATAATTTTATTAATTTAATATATTATTTTAATTATAGTAAAAAATATAAATTATTTAAATTTATATATATATATATATATATATATATATATTTATAATATTTTGTAATATTTATAAAATATTGTTATTTTTAAAATTTTAATTAAACTTATATATATAAATAAATTATTAATATAATTATATATTTATTTTTAAATTATTGACTTTATAAAATTTTATTTATTATTAAAAAAAAATAATATTATATAAAATATAAGTTTTTATAAGTTATATAATTTATCTTTTTAATATTTTTTAATTATTTATATTTTAAATTTTTTTTTTTAATAATTAAAATATTATTTTTAATATTTATTTTTTTTATTAATTTATTATTTTTATTTTTATAATATTTTTTAATTTTATTTATTTGATTACCTATCTCACATATTAAATAACCATTTTTTTTTAAATATTTATATGAATTTTTAATTATTTTTTTTATTAAAAATAAACCATTGTTTTTTGATATAAGAGATATTTTAGGTTCATGAAAATATTCTTTAGGTAAATATTTTATTTCTTTATTATCCACATATGGAGGATTAGTAAATATTAAATTATATTTTTTTTTAATATTTTTAAACAAATTTGATTTAATTATATTTATATTTTTTTTTTTATGTAATAAAATATTTTTTTTAGCTACTTGTAATGTTTTTGAACATATATCTGAAGCATCTATTATAGAATTAGGAAAAATATATGAACATATTATAGCTATACATGCACTACCTGTACACAAATCTAGTATTTTTAAATTATTTTTTTTTTTAATTTTATATTTTATTGTATTTAAAAATTTATCATTAATATGACTTCTAGGTATTATAGATCTTTTATCAATATAAAATTTTTTTTTACCGAATCATACTTTTTTAGTTAAATAAGCCATAGGAATTCTATTTTTTATTCTTAATTTTGCTAAATAAGATATTTTTTTAAATTTTTTTTTATTTATTTTAACTTTAAAATATTTTTTATATATATTTAAATCTAAAATAGAATATATTAATTGAATAGATTCTGTATATGCATTATATGTACTATGTCCATAATATAAATTATGTTTATTAAATAATTTAGTATATTTTTTTATTAATTTACATAAAAATATATTTTTCATATAGTTAGTATTGTAATATAATAGTTTATATAAATAATATATTATATTTTATTTATATACGGAAGTGGCGAAATTGGTAAACGCGCTAGATTTAGAATCTAGTTTTATATTTAAATACGAGTTCGAGTCTCGTCTTCCGTATAATTAATATTGGGGTATAGCCAAGAGGTAAGGCATCGGGTTTTGATCCCGAGATCCCAGGTTCAAATCCTGGTACCCCTGTTAATAAATAATATAATAATAAATATAATATAATAAAAAATAGCTACGTAGCTTAGATGGTTAGAGCACAGCACTCATAAAGCTGAGGTCACAGGTTCAAATCCTGTCGTAGCTAATTTAATTTAATTGAACGTTATTTTTTTTTTAAATAAAAATGTATAGAAAAGTTTATTTGAAAACTTGAGGTTGTCAAATGAATCATTATGATTCAAATAAAATATTAAATTTATTAAAAATTAATAATCATTTGATAGTTGATAATTATAAGGATTCAAATCTAATTATATTAAATACTTGTACTGTTAGAAAAAAATCAGAAGATAAAGTTTTTAATTTTATAGAAAAATTAAGAACATTGAAAAATAATAATAGTAATTTAATTATTTGTATTTGCGGATGTTTATCTACTCAAGAAAAACAAAAAATTTTTTTAAGGAATAATTTAGTAGATATAATTTGTGGACCTCAATCAATACATAAATTAAATAAATTAATTTATAAATTTATAAAATATAAAAAAAAAATAATTGATGTTAAATCTTATAAAATAGATAAAAATTATATTTATGGTAAAAATTTAAATTATAATAATTTTAAATTTAATACTTATGTTACTATTATGGAAGGATGTAATAAATTTTGTTCATATTGTATTGTTCCATTTACTAGAGGAAAAGAAATTAGTAGATCACCAGAAAATATTATAGATGAAATTTGTTATTTATCTAAAAATAATATATATGAAATAAATTTATTAGGTCAAAATGTAAATGCTTATTCTGGTGTTTTTAAAAATGGAAAATTATGTAGTTTTTCTAATTTATTATATATGGTTTCTAAAATTAATAATATAAAAAGAATAAGATTTACTACAAGTAATCCATATAATTTTAATGATGATATTATTAATAGTTATAAAAATATTAATAAAATTGTTAATTATTTACATTTACCTGTACAAAGTGGTTCTAATAAAATATTAAAATTAATGCGTAGAAAATATACTATAGAATGATATAAAGAATTAGTAAATAAAATTTTATGTGTTAGACCTAATATGATTTTTAGTACTGATTTTATAGTTGGTTTTCCTGGAGAAACAGAAAAAGATTTTATATTAACTTTAGATTTAATTAATCAATTAAAATTTGACCATAGTTATATATTTATTTATTCTCCAAGACCTGGTACAGAATCTTTTTATATGAATGATAATATTGATTTAATTGAGAAAAAAAGAAGATTTAAAGAAATAAAATTGTTAATAGATAATAATGTTATTTATTGAAATAAAAAAATGTTAAATAATAAATATAAAATATTAGTTGAAGGTTTTTCAAAAAAAAATTCTAAATATTTATTTGGTAGAACTGAAAATAATAGAAAAGTATATTTTATTGGTAATAAAAATTTATTAGGTAAAATAATAAGTATTAATATTAATGATATTAGTAATAAAAATTATTTATATGGTAATTTATAATTTATTTAAAGAATAATAATTAATAATGAAAAATTTATTTAGATGAAAATTAAAAATTATTTATATAATATAAAACCTAAAAATAAAAGACAACATTTATATTTAAATAATATTTTAAATAAAAAAATTACTTTCGGTATAGGAGTATCAGGTACAGGTAAAACTTATTTGTCTACTGCTGCTGCTATAGATTTTTTTAATAAAAGAAAAATATATAAAATTATTTTAGCTAGACCTATAGTAGAAGCTGGTGAAAAATTAGGTTATTTGCCTGGTAATTTTAATCAAAAAGTTAATCCTTATTTATGTCCTATATATGATGTTCTTTTTGAGATTTTAGGTTCAAACTTTTATAATAAATATATATCTAATAATATTATAGAGGTTGTTCCTTTAGCTTATATGAGAGGTAGAACTTTTAATAATAGTTTTATAATATTAGATGAAGCTCAAAATACTACTATTCAGCAAATGAAAATGTTTTTAACTAGATTAGGTTTTAATTCTAAAGCTGTAATAAATGGTGATATATCCCAAATTGATTTACCTAATAAAATTATTTCAGGTTTAAAACATGCTATAAATATATTTAGAAATTATAAAAATATTGGTTTTACTTTTTTTAATTATAAAGATATAATGCGTTCATCTATTTTAAAAGATATATTAGAAGCTTATGACAAAAATAAATAATATTTATTTAGTTAATAAGTTATTAAATTTAAATATTATTTTTAATGATTGTTTTTTTTTAGTTGATAAATATTATATTAATAAATTATTTTATAATTTATTTAAATTTTACAGTATTAATAAGTATGTAAATATAACTTTAGTAAATAAAACTCATATTTTATATTTAAATAAAAAATTTAATAATAATAATAGTTATACTAATGTATTATCTTTTAAATTTTTTTATCCTATAATAAAATATAATTTATTAGGTGATATAATAATTTGTCCTAAGGTTATATTAATGGAATCTTTTAAAAAAAAAATAAATTATATTTTTTATTTTTTTCATATTTTGATTCATGGTTTTTTACATTTAATTAATTTTAATCATAAAAATTTATTTGATTATAAAAAGATGAAATTTTTTGAATATTTTTTTTTAAATTTATTTATTTAATTTTTTTTTTATAATATAATTAATTATATTTAAATTTTTGAATTTTATAAACATATTATAATTTTATTATATATATAAATTAAAATATATAATTTAAAAATTATATTTATTTTAATAATATTAAGAAAATGTGAATTTTTTTTAGTAAAAAAAAACTTTATAAATTATTTTTAATATCTGTATTATTATTTTCTATATTTTTATTAAATTATTTTTTTGTTAAATTATTTTGAATATTTAATTTAATATTTAATATATTATTATATTTTATTTTATTTTCTATTATTAAATCTTTTTTATGATTTAAATATATTATTAATTTTTTTAAAGAATCAAAAAATGAAATTAAAATAGTTAATTGGTATTATTTTTATAATATTATTAAAATTGTATCAATAATTTTTTTATTTAGTTTTTTGATTTCTTGAATAATATGATTTATTGATATAATTATATTATATATTTTAACTATATTAAGTAATTTAAGGATATAAAATGTATAATAGTTTAAAAAAATGATATGTTATACAAGTATTTTCAGGTTTTGAGAATAAAGTAGTTAATAAATTAAAATATTTTATAAAATTAAATAATTTAGAAAATGATTTTGGAGATATTTTAATTCCTACTGAAAAAGTTATTGAAATTAAAAATGGTATTAAAATAAAAAGTGATCGTAAATTTTTTCCTGGGTATTTTATAATTAATATGGTTATGAATGAAAAAAACTGATATTTAATTAAAAATATCCCTAGAATAATAGGTTTTATAGGAGGAAATTCATCTAATCCTGTTTCTATAAATGAAAAAGAAATTAATATTATAAAAAATAAATTAAATAAAATAGGTTGTAAACCTAAACCTAAAATTTTATTTGAATTAGGAGAATTAATAAGAGTTAATAATGGTCCTTTTTCTGATTTTAGTGGTACGGTGGAAGAAGTTGATTATGATAAAAATAGGTTAAAAGTAGCTGTATTAATATTTGGTAGATCAACTCCTGTAGAGTTAGATTTTTCTCAAGTAGAAAAAATTTATTAATTATTTATAATTTTATTTTAATTTTTTAAAATGTTAAAAAAGATTAAGTCATATATTAAATTACAAGTTTTATCAGGAATGGCAAATCCTAGTCCTCCTGTAGGACCTATATTAGGACAAAAAGGTTTAAATATTATGAATTTTTGTAAATTATTTAATGAAAAAACTTCTAATTTAGATAAAGGAATACCAATACCTGTTGTTATAACAGTTTATTCTGATCGTACATTTGATTTTATTATTAAAAGTCCTACTGTTTCTTATTTAATTAAAAAATATGTTTTAGTTAATAAAGGTTCTGATAAACCAGGTAAAAATATTATAGGTTATATAAATAAAGAGCAATTAATAAAAATATCTAAAATAAAAATTTTAGATACTAATTCGTATAATATAAATAAATTAATTAAATCAATTATAGGAACTGCAAATTCTATGGGAATTAAATATAAAGTTTAATTTTATTTAAAAAATTTTATATTTATAATATTAATATGAAAAAAAAGATTAAATTTAATGAAAATAATATTTTAAATAATTTTATTAATATTTTTAATAATTTAAAAGAAAATAATATTAAAAGAAATTTTATAGAATCTATTGATGTTTCTATAATATTAGATATAGATATTAAAGATATTAATCAATATATTTTAGGTAGTGTAATATTACCACATGGTAATGGTAAAAAATATAAAATAGTTATACTTGATAATAATTTAGATAAAAATATAGTTTTATCTTGAGGTGCTCATTTAGTTAATATTAAAGATTTAATTAATAATAAAAAAATTATTAATTATGATATAGCTATTATTAAACCTGATAATATTAAATATATTAGTAAATTATCTAATATATTAGGTAATAAAAATATTTTACCTAATATTAAATTAGGTACTGTAACTAATAATTTAAAAGATACTGTATATGATTTTTTAAATGGTAAAATAATATATAAAAATGATAAATTTGGTATTATAAATTTATGTATAGGTAAAATAAATTTTGATAGTTATAAATTAGCAGATAATTTATTTGTTTTATTAAATTCAATTAAGTTATTTAAATCTAGATTTATTAAAAAATTTGTTTTTATTAAAAAAGTTTTTATTACTAGTACTATGGGTAAAAGTTATGTAGTTAAAATATAATTGTGATATCATTTATTAAATTTTATAAAATTATATTAGGTAATATTAATGTTATTGAAATTTAAAGATAAAAAAAAAATAGTTAATGAACTTCATAATAATTTAGTTAATTGTTTATCTATAATTTTAGTTAGTTTTAAGAATATTAAATGTAATTATTTAAATATTTTAAGAAAAAAATTTTATGAAAATGAATCTTTTATGATGGTTATAAAAAATAATTTATTAAAATTAGCTATTAAAAATACTAATATAAATTTTTTAAGTAAATTCATAAAAGGTCCTAGTATACTTTTTTATTCTGATAAAGATATTAATAAAATATTAAAAATATTATATTTTTATGATAATTATTATAAATTTAATTTTTTAATAAGAAGTTTAATATATAAAGGTAAATGTATTTCTTTAGAACTTAAAGATAAATTAATTAATTTAAATAATTTTAAGAAATCTATTTATTATTTTTGTTTTTATATAAAAAATATCACAATTTTAAGATTTTTAAATATTTTGTTAAAATTAAAAAATTTATTAAGTAATTAATTTTATTAAATATAAATATATGAAACAAATAACTAAAGAACAAATATTAGATACTATATCATCAATGTCTTTATTAGAAGTTATTGAATTAATAGATGCTATGGAAAAAAAATTTGGTATAAATAATACTAATATTAATATAAATAATAATATTAATAATGATAATATTATTAAAAAAGAAGAAAAAAATGAATTTGATTTATATTTAAATTCTATTGGTAAAAATAAAATATCTGTAATTAAAATTATTCGTAGTTTTTTAAATATTGGTTTAAAAGAATCTAAAGATTTAGTTGATTCTTGTCCTGTATTAATTAAGGATAAGATAAATAAAAAAGATTTGGATATATTGAAAAAATCTTTAGAAGAAGCAGGAGCTATTATTGAAATTAAATAAAATAATTTATATTAAATAAAAATTTGGGAATTATATGTATTTTTCTAATACTGAAAAAAAACGTATACGTAAAGATTTTAGTAAAATACCTAAAATATTAGATATACCATATTTACTTTCTATACAAATAGATTCTTATAATGATTTTTTATATAATAATAATAATAATTTACATTCTGGTTTAGATTTATCTTTTAAATCTATATTTCCTATATTTAATTATAATCATGATATTAAATTATTATATAAAGGATATATTTTAAAAAAAAATTTATTTAATGATAGAGAATGTTTAATAAGAGGATTAACTCATTCTATTTCTTTAAATGTTAAATTATATTTAATATTTTATAAAAATAAAATTAAGTATAATATTAAAAAACAAATAGTATATATGGGCGAAATACCATTAATGACTAATAGAGGTACATTTGTAATAAATGGTACAGAAAGAGTAGTAGTTTCTCAATTACATAGAAGTCCAGGTGTTTTTTTTGATAGTAATAAAAATAAAAATAATTCTTATAATAAAATTTTATATAATGCTAGAATAATACCTTATAGGGGATCATGAATAGATTTTGAATTTGATATAAAAGATTATTTATTTTTTAGAATAGATCGTAAAAAAAAAATGCCTATTACTGTAATTTTAAAAGCTTTAAATTATAATATAGAAGATATTTTATCAATATTTTTTGAATGTATAGTTTTTAAAATAATAGAAAATAGTATATTTATGGAATTAATTCCTATAAGATTAAGGGGTGAAATATTAAATTTTGATATAGTTTATAATAATAAAGTTTATGTAAAAAGAGGTAGAAGGGTAGTATTAAAATATATTAAAAAAATGGAAAATGATAATGTTAATTTTATTAAAGTTCCTAAGGAATATTTAATAGGTAAGATATTATTTAATAATTATAATATTTGTGTAAATAATAAAAATAAATTAATAGCATGTGCTAATTCTAAATTAGATATTGATTTATTAAATAATATAATTAATTCAAATTTTAAAATTATTAAAGTTTTATATATTAATAAATTAAATAAAGGAAGTTATATTTCTAATACTCTTAATATTGATAATACTTTTGATAGAGAATCAGCTTTATTAGAAATCTATAAAATAGTTAAACCTGGAGAACCTTCAACTATTGAATCATCTAAAAATTTATTTAATAGTTTATTTTTTTCACCTGATAAATATGATTTATCTAATATAGGTAGAATGAAAATTAATAAATCTATTGGTAATAATAATATAGATGGTCCTACTATTTTAGATAAAAATGATATTATTAATATTATTAAAAAATTAATTAATATAAGAAACGGTGATGATATTATTGATGATATTGATCATTTAGGAAATAGAAGAATTAAATCAGTTGGTGAAATGATTGAAAATCAATTTAGAATAGGTTTATTAAGAATTAAAAAAACTATTAAAGAACGTTTATCTAATAAAATCAATGATGTTTCTCCAAAAGATTTAATAAATGCTAAACCTTTAACAGCTATATTAAGAGATTTTTTTTGTTCTAGTCAATTATCTCAGTTTATGGATCAAAATAATCCTTTAGCAGAAATAACTCATAAAAGAAGAATATCTGCTTTAGGTCCTGGAGGTTTAACTAGAGAGAGAGCAGGTTTTGAAGTTAGAGATGTACATACTTCTCATTATGGTAGAATATGTCCTATAGAAACTCCTGAAGGACCTAATATAGGTTTAATTAATTCTTTATCAATTTATTCAAGAGTTAATAAATATGGATTTTTAGAAACTCCTTATAGATTAGTTAATAATGGTTATGTTACTAATGATATTTATTATTTATCTGCTATAGATGATAGTAATTATATTATTGCTCAATCTAATATTAATTTAGATAAATTAGGTAAAATAAAAGATAATTTTATAATATGTAGATATAAAGGGGAATTTAATTTATTTAAGTATAATCAAATAAATTTTATGGATGTATCTCCTCAACAAATTGTTTCTATAGGTTCAGCATTAATACCATTTTTAGAGCATGATGATGCTAATAGAGCTTTAATGGGAGCTAATATGCAAAGACAATCTGTACCATGTATTAAACCTCAAGCTCCTTTAGTAGGTACTGGTATGGAAAGAATAATAGCTAAAGATTCAGGATATTTGATAATTTGTAAAAATAAAGGAATAGTTAAATATGTTGATTCTTGTAAAATAATTATTGAAATTAAAAAAGAAAAAAAATTAAGTAATATGTTAGATATTTATTATTTAGATAAATATTTAAGATCTAATCAAAATACTTGTATTAATCAAAGACCTTGTGTAATTTTAAATGAAAAAGTTAATAAAAATGATATATTAGCTGATAGTTCTGCAACAGATTTAGGAGAATTAGCTTTAGGTCAAAATATTAGAGTAGCATTTATGCCATGAAACGGATATAATTTTGAAGATTCTATATTAATTTCTGAAAAAGTTATTCATAATGATTTATTTAGTACTATACATATAAATGAGTTATCTTGTATATGTAGAGATACTAAATTAGGTATTGAAGAAATTACTTCTGATATTCCTAATATTAATGATTCTTTATTATCGAAATTAGACGAAAGTGGTATAGTATATATTGGAGCGGAAGTAAATAGTGGTGATATTTTAGTAGGTAAAGTTACTCCAAAGGGAGAAACACATTTAACTCCAGAAGAAAAATTATTAAGAGCAATATTTGGTGAAAAAGCATCTGAAGTTAAGGATTCTTCTTTAAGGGTACCTAGTGGTTTAAGTGGTACAGTTATAGATGTTCAAATATTTTCTAGAGAAGGTGTTAAAAAAAGTAAAAGATTATTAGAAATTGAAGAAATGAAGTTAACATCAATTAAAAAAAATTTCAATAAGGAATTAATATATTTTAAAAAAATTCTATTTAAAAAAATAAAATTTTTAATAAAGAAATATAATTATAAGGAAATAAATGTTAATGATATTTTTTTAAATAATAAATTTTTATCTAAAATAAGTAACAATGCTTTAAAAAAAAAAATAAATAATTTAATTAAAAATTTTTTAAAATTAAAGAAAATATTTTTTAAAAAAATTTCAATATTAGAAAAACAAATTATTAAAGGTAATGAATTAGCTCCTGGAATTATTAAAATAGTAAAAGTTTATTTATCAACTAAATGTAGTTTACAAGTTGGTGATAAAATGTCTGGTAGACATGGAAATAAAGGCGTAATATCTAAAATTTGTCCTGTAGAGGATATGCCTTATGATGATAAAGGTGTTCCAATAGATATAGTTTTAAATCCTTTAGGTGTTCCTTCTAGAATGAACATAGGGCAAATTTTAGAAACTCATTTGGGTATGATATCTAAAATTTTAGGAGATAAAATTAATCATTTATTAAATAAAAAAAATATTAATTTATATAAATTAAGAAAATTTATTCAAAAAATTTATGATTTTAATTGTTTAAATAAAAGTATTAATTTAGTTAATTTAGATGATAATGAATTAATTATTTTAGCAAAAAATTTAACTAAAGGATTTCCTTTTTCAAGTCCTGTATTTGATGGAATTAAAGAACATGAAATTAAAAAATTATTTAAATTATTAGATATACCTTTATCAGGTCAAATATATTTATATGATGGTTTAACAGGTAATAAATTTGATAAACCTATTACTGTAGGTTATATATATATGATGAAACTTAATCATTTAGTTGATGATAAGATTCATGCTAGATCTACTGGATCTTATAGTTTAATAACTCAACAACCTTTAGGTGGTAAATCGCAATTTGGTGGTCAAAGATTTGGAGAAATGGAAGTTTGAGCTTTAGAAGCTTATGGTGCTGCTTATACTTTACAAGAAATGTTAACTGTTAAATCAGATGATGTAAATGGAAGAACTAAAATGTATAAAAATATTATAAATGATAATCATCAAATGGAACCTGGTATGCCTGAATCTTTTAATGTTTTATTAAAAGAAATTTGTTCTTTAGCAATTAATATTGATTTAGAAAATAATTAAATAAAATTTTAATAATTTTAAAAAATTTAATTAGGAATTAATTTAGTGAATAATAATTTTATAAATTTTTTTAATAATAAATTTTTAAAAAAAGAATTTAATTCAATTAGAATAAGTTTAGCTTCTCCTAAAAAAATAAGATCATGATCTTATGGTGAAGTAAAAAAACCTGAAACTATTAATTATCGTACTTTTAAACCAGAAAGAGATGGTTTATTTTGTTCTAGAATATTCGGTCCTATTAAAGATTATGAATGTTTATGCGGAAAATATAGAAGATTAAAATATAAAGGTATAGTATGTGAAAAGTGTGGTGTAGAAATTACTAATTCTAAAGTTCGTAGAGAAAGAATGGGTCATATAGAATTATCTGCTCCTGTTGCACATATATGATTTTTAAAATCTTTACCTTCTAGAATTGGTATGTTATTAGATATACCATTAAAATATATAGAAAAAGTTTTGTATTTTGAATCTTATATAGTAGTTAGTTCTAATATAAATAATTTAAAGTTAGGTAATATATTAAATGAAGAAGAATATTTAAAATATTATAAAAAATTTGGTAATGAATTTAAAGCTTTAATGGGTGCTGAAGCTATTTATATATTATTAAAAAATTTTGATTTAAATTTTGAATATAATAAATTATTAGATTTATTAAAAAATAATAGTTCTGAAATTAAAAAAAAAAAGATTTATAAAAGAATTAGATTAATAGAATCTTTAATAAATTCTGGTAATAAACCTAAATGAATGATATTAAAAGTTTTACCTGTTTTACCTCCTGATTTAAGACCATTAGTTCCTTTAGATGGTGGTAGATTTGCAACATCAGATTTAAATGATTTATATAGAAGAGTTATAAATAGAAATAATCGTTTAAAAAGATTATTAGATCTTTTAGCTCCAGATATAATAATAAAAAATGAAAAAAGGATGTTACAAGAAGCAGTAGATGCTTTATTAGACAATGGTCGTAGAGGATTTGCTATAACTGGTTCTAATAAAAGACCATTAAAGTCTTTATCTGATATGATTAAAGGAAAACAAGGAAGATTTAGACAAAATTTATTAGGTAAAAGAGTTGATTATTCCGGTAGATCAGTAATTACTGTAGGTCCTTTTTTAAAATTAAATCAATGTGGTTTACCTAAAAAAATGGCATTGGAATTATTTAAACCATTTATATATGGCAAATTAGAGATTTATGGTTTTGCTAATACTATAAAATCTGCAAAAAAAATGGTTGAAAATCAAGATGATATTATTTGAGATATTTTAGATGATGTAATAAAACAACATCCTATATTATTAAATAGAGCTCCAACTTTACATAGATTAGGAATACAAGCTTTTGAACCTACTTTAGTAGAAGGTAAAGCTATACAATTACATCCTTTAGTATGTGCTGCATATAATGCAGATTTTGATGGAGATCAAATGGCTGTTCATATTCCTTTAACATTAGAATCTCAATTAGAAGCTCGTATATTAATGATGTCTACTAATAATATATTATCTCCTGCTAATGGTGATCCTATAATGTTGCCATCTCAAGATGTTGTTTTAGGTTTATATTATATGACAAAAATAAAAGAAAATATAATTAATAGGAATATATTTGTTTTAAGTAGTAATGAAGCTGAAAGATTATATTATAATAATATATATGATTTACATACGAAAATAAAAGTTAGAATAACAGAATATTTATTTTTAAACAAAAAGTTTATAAAAAATAAAAAATTATATAAAACAAGTATTGGTCGTTGTATAATATGAAATATTTGTCCTAGAGGTTTGTCATTTAGTTTAATTAATAAAGTTATAGATAAAAATGAAATTTCTAAAATATTAAGTATATGTTATCAAAATTTAGGTTTAAAAAATACTATAAAATTTTTAGATAATATTATGTCTATGGGTTTTAAATTTGCTACTATTTCTGGTTTATCAATTGGTATAAATGATATGATTATACCTAAAGATAAATATAGTATTATAAAAAAATCAGAAGATAAAATTAATGATATACAAGATCAATTTAATTCTGGTTTAGTAACTTTAGGAGAAAAATATAATAAAGTTATAGATATATGAGCTAATACTAATGAAAAAATAGCTAAATCTATGATGAATAATTTATCAGTTGAATATATTAATATAAAAGGTAAAATTATTAAACAAAAATCATTTAATAATATATTTATGATGGCTGATTCTGGAGCTAGAGGTTCTGCTGCTCAAATTAGACAATTAGCAGGTATGAGAGGTTTAATGGCTAAACCTGATGGTTCAATTATTGAAACAGCTATAACAGCAAATTTTAGAGAAGGTTTAAATGTTATTCAATATTTTATTTCTACTCATGGAGCTAGAAAAGGTTTAGCAGATACAGCTTTAAAAACAGCAAATTCTGGTTATTTGACTAGAAGGTTAGTTGATGTAGCACAAGATTTAGTAATAACTGAAAATGATTGTAAAACTAATAATGGATTATTAATTAGTTCTATAATAGAAGGAGGAGATATAAAAGAATCTTTAAAAGAACGTATTTTGGGAAGAGTTTTATTAGAAGATGTCTATTGTAATAAAATTAAAAAAAAATTAAAAAAAAATAAATTATTAAATGAAAATGATTGTATAAATATAGAAAATTCAGCAATTTATAGTGTTAAAGTTAGATCTCCTGTAACTTGTGAAACTAATTTTGGTATTTGTTCAAAATGTTATGGTGAAGATTTAGCTAGAGGTCATTTAATTAATCAAGGAGAAGCAGTAGGTGTTATAGCTGCTCAATCTATAGGAGAACCAGGTACTCAATTAACTATGAGAACTTTTCATGTAGGTGGTGCGGCTTATAAATCAGTTTCTGAATCTTATATTAGAATAAAAAATAATGGATTTATTAAATTAATTAATTTTAAATATGTTATTAATTCTTTAGGAAAATATGTAGTTATATCTAGAAATGTAGAACTTAAAATAGTTAATAAAAAAGGTATAATTAAGGAAAATTATAGATTACCTTATGGTTCTATATTAGAAAAAAAAAATAATGAAAAAGTTTATAATAATGAAATACTAGTTAATTGAGATCCTCATATTATGCCTGTTATTACAGAAGTTAGTGGATTTGTTAAATATGTTAATATGTATGAAGGTCAAACAATTATTAAACAGAGTGATGAATTAACTGGTTTATCTTCAATATTAATTTTAGATTCATCTGATAAAATAAATGATTATAAAAATGAATTAAGAGCTTCTATTAAAATTGTAGATGATAATGGAAATGATATTTATATTAATAATAATAAAGATTTAATAGCTCAATATATTTTACCTACTAAATCTATTGTTAATGTTGAAAATAATTCTTTTGTAAATCAAGGAGATATTTTAGCTAGAGTACCTTTAGAATATGGAGGAACTAAAGATATTACTGGTGGTTTACCTAGAGTAGCTGATTTATTTGAAGCTCGTGAACCAAAAGAACCTGCTATATTAGCAGAAAGATCAGGCAAAATAAGTTTTGGTAAAGAAACAAAAGGTAAAAGACGTTTAAAAATTATTTCTAATAGTAATAGTATATACGAAGAAATGATTTCTAAATCAAGACAGTTAAATGTATTTGAAGGAGAATATGTTAAAAAAGGTGATATAATTTCAGAAGGTCAAGAGTCATCATATGATATTTTAAGATTAAGAGGTATAGAAGAAGTTACTAAATTTATTGTTAATGAAGTTCAAAATGTATATAGATTACAAGGTGTAAAAATTAATGATAAACATATTGAAGTAATTATAAGACAAATGTTAAGAAGAGTTACAATTATAGATTCAGGTGATTCAAAATATTTAAATGGAGAACAAGTTGAATTATCTAGAATAAGATTAATTAATAAAAATTTAATTAAAAATAATAAAAAAGAAATAAAATTTGCTAGAAATTTATTAGGAATTACAAAAGCTTCTTTGGCTACAGAATCTTTTATATCTGCTGCTTCTTTTCAAGAAACTACTAGAATTTTAACTGAATCAGCTATATTAGGTAAAATAGATGAATTAAGAGGTTTAAAAGAAAATGTAATAGTAGGTAGATTAATACCATCAGGTACTGGATATTTTTATCATAAAAGAAAAAAATTTTATAAAGAAAATAAATTTTTAAAAAATAAAAATTTAAATAAACAAGAGATTGCAAGTTTAAATTTAAAAAAATTATTAAATAATGATGATTAATTTTATTATTATTTTTATGTAGATTTATAAAATATTATTTATAATAATAAATACAATAATGAATAATAAAGATATATTGTTTAGCGCTATACAACCTACAGGTGATATTACAATAGGTCATTATTTAGGTGTATTAAAATTATGAAAATATTTACAAAATAATTATAATTGTTTATTTTGTGTAGCTAATTTACACTCTTTAAGTGTCTTTAATAATAATAATAATATTAATTCAAGTATATTAAATTTAGTTTCATTAATTTTAGCTTTAGATATTAATCCTTTAAAATGTATAATTTTTTTACAATCTAATATTGTTGAACATCTTAAATTATATTGAATATTAAATTGTTATACATATTTAGGTGAATTAAATAGAATGACACAATTTAAAAATAAGTCTAAAACTAAATTTAGTAATAATTTATCTTTATTTAGTTATCCTGTTTTAATGGCTTCAGATATATTATTATATGATTCAAAATATGTATGTATAGGATATGATCAGATACAACATATAGAATTAGTTAATAATATATCTAAAAGATTTAATAAAAGATATAATTGTAAAATTTTTACTTCACCAAAATATATTTTAAATAAGCAATTTTCTAAGATTATGTCTTTATTAGATAATAATAAAAAAATGTCTAAATCTGATATTAATAAAAATAATGTTATTTTTTTATTAGATAAAATTGAATTAATAAAATATAAAATCAATAATTGTGTAACTGATAATGATAATCCTCCTAAAATAATATTTGATATTAATAATAAACCTGGTATTTCTAATTTATTAAATATATTATCAGGTATTAAAAATGTTACTATTAAATCTTTAGAAGAATATTTTTATAGATGTAATTATAAAAAATTTAAAGATATATTATCTAAAGAATTATGTAATTTTATTATATTATTACAAAAAAAGTTCTATTATTACAGAAAAGATGAGAAGTTAATTAAAAATATATTAATAAATGGAAAAAAAAAAATTAACAATATTGCTAAATTAAAAATTAAAAACATTAATAATATATTAAATTTTGAATTTTAGTTTTTATCATTTTATTTTATTTATATTATTTTTTTCTAAAATTTTATTTATTTTTATAAAATGATTACAACCAAAAAATCCTTTATTTGCTGATAAATTAGATGGATGTGATGAACATAATATTATATGTTTTTTAATATTTATTAATTTTTTTTTTTTTTTAGCATAATTACCTCATAAAACAAATATTATATTACTTAAATATTTATTTATATAAAATATTATATTATTAGTAAATATTTCTCATCCTATATTTTTATGAGAAAGAGGTTTATTTTCTTGTACTGTTAAAATACTATTTAATAATAAAATTCCTTGTTTAGATCAATTTTTTAAACATCCATGTTTTGGTATATTAAATTCAGGAATTTCATTTTTTATTTCTTTATATATATTTTTTATACATTCAGTTAATTTAATTTTTTTATTAATTGAAAAAGCTAATCCATTTGCCTGATTTTTTTTATAGTATGGATCTTGTCCAATAATTACTATTTTAATTTTATTAAATGGAGTTAAATTAAATGATTTAAAAATTTTTTCTTTTGAAGGAAATATATTTTTATTATTATATTCTATTTTTAATATCTTAATTAAATTATTAAAATATTTTTTATTTTTTTCTTTATTAATTATTTTTTTTCATGTAATCATTGATTTTTGATATATAATATTATTATTAATTTTATTAATTATTTATATTATTTAATATTTTATTATATAATTTATATTAATGTTTAAAAAATTCTTTTTTAATTTAAATTTTAATTTTTTATTAAAACAAATAATTTTATTATTTATTCCTTCTTTTTTATTAAGTTTTTTAAATAAAAATTATAATTTTTTTTTTTCTTTTATACCTTCTTTAGCTAATTTTGTAGGTTTAGATATTATAAATATTTTTTTTTTAAGAAAAATTTTTTTATCTAGTATTTTATTTTTTATTAGTATTATATTAATTCAATTATGTTATATATTTAAAATTCCTTTTTATATATATTTATTTTTTTTAAATATTTTTTTAGGTATTTTAAGTGAAATATTTTTTTTTTATAGTAAAATATTTTCTGGTTGTTTAATAGTATCTTTATTTTTTTTTAATTTATTATTTAAATTTAATTTTTTTATTATTCCAATATTATTTTTTTTATCAATATGATTTTGAGGTTTATTAAATATATTATGAATTTTATTATTCAAAAATCAATTTTTTAGAGAAAATATTTTTAATTTATATAAAGAATTATCTATTTTAATTAAATATAAATATTATTTAAATTATGATGTTAATAATATTAATTATAACCTTTATATGTTATCTCATAAGAAAGTTATGGATTTAATTATTAATATTTACGAACAATTAGATATATTATTTTATTTTAATAATGAAAAATATTTTTTAATAAAAATGTTTAAAATTGCTATTTATATAAAAAATAATTTATTTGTAAATTTAAATATAAATAAAAAAAATTATATGTTTTTAGATAAAAAAAAAATAAAATTTTTTAATGATAATATAGTTTTATTATCTGAAACTATTTTAAATATAGGAAATAATATTTTATATAAAAAATGTATTATATTTGATAAGTTTTTAATTAAAAAAATAAAAGATTTTAATAAAATTTTATATAAATTTAATAATATTTTAAATATTATATATTTAAAAAATATAATTTTTTATTTATTTATATTTAATAAAGTAAAATATTCTAATAAAGAATATTTAAATGATATAATTTTTATATATGATAATAGAATTATTAAATATGTATTAAATATTAATATTAATAATTATATATACTTTTTAAAATTAACATTTTTTTTTAATTTATTTTTTATTTTTTTTAATAGTAAAAAAATAATTAAATATTATTGAATACTTATTACTATTATATATATTAATCAAAATAATTATTTAAATATTTTATTAAAAATATTAAATAGATTTTTTGGAGTTTTAATAGGAATAATAATATCTATATTTTTTATTAAATTGTATTTAAATAGATTTATTAATTTTTTATTAATTTTTATTTTTACAAATATAGGTTATTTAACAGTAAAAAATAATTATTTTATATCTATTATAGGATTTACTATATCATCTTTTTTAAATAATAAATTTTTTTATTATAATGTTTTAAAATTATTTTATTTACGTTTATTTGATATAATCATAGCATGTTTAATATCTTTAATAGGTAATAGTTTATTATGATCACAATTAAATACAAAATTTTTTAAAAAAAATATTAATTTTATATTTAAAATATACAAAAAAATATTTTCAAAAAAATTCAATAATTTTAATATTATTAAAATATTTGATTACAAAATTAATTTTTTAATAAATCAGATGCAAAATAATATATTTAATAATTATATTAATTATTATAATGAATATTTTTTTAATAGAGTTGAATTTAAATATATTGATTTATTGATTGTTAATAATTATATATTAATAGAAAATATTAATTCTATTTTAGTTTTAATAAAAAATAAATATTTAGATAAAAAGAGTATTTTATATTTTTTAAATATATTTAGAAAATATATTTATTTAAATTGTAAAAATTTTAATAATTTAAATATTAAAAATAATATAAATTTTTTTTATAATGTTATTTATAAAAAAATAAAAAAAAAATATAATAACTATTATAATAAAATATTTATATATCATTTATATAAAATTAATAAACATATATTAATAATGATTGATATATATAATAAATATTTATTTTAATTTTTAAAATATTTTATTTTTATAATTAATTTTATATAATATTTATTATTAAAATATTTATTTATACTTATTTTTGATAAAAATAATATTTTATTAATTTTATTACCATTTTTACCTATTAATATTTTAATATATTGTTTTTTAAATATAATTATATAACATTCTATATATAATTTATTATTATTTTTATAAAAATTATTTATTTTGAATTTTAATTTATAAGGTATTTCATCACCCATTAATCTAAATATTTTTTCTCTTATTATTTCTTTTATAAAATATTCATCTGTTTCATTAGTTAATATATTTTTTTTAAATAAATGTTCTTTATTTATTAAAAATTTATTTATCATTTTTTTAATTGGAATTAAATATTTTTTTTTTTTTAAATTAATAGGTATAATATTATTTATTTTAAGTTTTTTAATTTCGTTAATTGTATTTAGTAACAAATTTTTTTTTTTTAATTTATCAATTTTACTTATTAATACTATTAAAGAAATTTTAATTTTTTTTATGAATTTTATAATTTTTATTTCATAATAACTTAATTTTTTTTCAATAATCATTATAAATAAATTTATTTTATTTCCTGATAGATTATATTTAATATATTTTATAATATTTTTTATATATTTTATTATATTATTATCATTTAATCCTGGATTATCTATATAAATAAATTGTTTATTCTTTTTATTTTTTATACCTATTAAACTTTTTTGAGTAGTATTTTTTTTTTTACTTGTAATAGATATTTTTTTATTTATTAATTTATTAAATAATGTAGATTTACCTACATTATATTTTCCAATTATAGAAACAATTAATAATTGTTTATTCATATTTTTTTATTTTAATTAATTAATAATGTAAACCTAATTTTAATAATGCTTTTTTAGCTGCTATTTGTTCTGCTTTTTTTTTATTTTTTCCTTTTCCTTTAGTTATTTTATTATTTATTTTACAATGTACTGTAAATATTTTTTCATGATCTTTACCTTTTTTGTTATATACATAATATTTAGGTAAAGATATTTTATATTTTTGTAAATATTCTTGTAATATAGTTTTAGGGTCTTTATTATTTTTATTAAATAGTATTGTTTTATTTAAAAATAAATATTTAATTGTATTTTCTATTATATTTATATTATTACTATCTAAAAATATACCGCCTATAATAGCTTCTAATGTATTTGCTAATATAGATTTTTTATATTGACCATTCATTTTTATTTCACAATTACCTAAATAAATATATTTATTTAATTTAATATTTTTGGCTATTTTAAATAAATTTTTTTTATTAACTAAGTTAGATCTAAGTCTAGTCATATATCCTTCTTCTTTATATGAAAATTTATTATATATAATTTTAGTTATTATAAAATTTAATATAGAATCTCCTAAAAATTCTAATTTTTCATTATGATTTTTATTATAACTTCTATGTGTTAGACATGTTATTAATATTTTTTTTTTTTTAAATTTATATTTAATTTTATTTTGTAAATTTTTCATTTATTATATTTTAAAATTTATTTATTTTTTTTAAATATATTATTTATGTTAATAATATTTTTAAAATTATATTTAATATTTTTTATATTAATTAAAATATATTCTACTTTTCCTATTATTAAATTTTTATTTAAATAACCTCAATATCTACTATCTTCACTATTATCTCTAAAATCTCCCATTACAAAATACATATTATTAGGCAATATTCATTGCCTTATATGTTTTTTTTTGTATTTTAAATATTTATTTGGTATTAATAATATTTCATATTTTTTATTATTTAAATATTCTATTTTTTTATTTAATATTATTAGATTATATTTTTTATTATATTTATTAATATTTAAATTATTAAAATTTAAAAATTTTATATTTATTATTTTATTTTTTTTATATTTTATTTTTAATAATATTTTATTATCAATATTTTCATAATATTTGATAATATTTATTAAACAATATTTTTTATTTTTATTTATACATTTTTTATATATTTGAATTTTTTTGTATTTTTCATTATATATTATTTTATCGTTAGGTAATCCTATAATTCTTTTAACATAATTAATTTTTTTATTTTTTGGATATTGAAATACTACTATATCTCCGTATTTTGGATTTTTAATATTAATTATTACTTTATTATTTAAAGGATTTTTAATATTATAAGATAATTTATTAACTAATATTAAATCTCCTATACATAAAGTAGGCATCATTGAAGATGATGGTATATAATATATTTCATATATAAATGATTTTAGTATAAAAATAATTATTAATTTAGGTAATAATTCATTTAAAATTTTAATTATTTTATTTATTAAAACAAAATTTATTATTTTTTTATTTAAATGATTTAATATACATAAAATAATAATTATTATAAAAAATAATTTATTATTCATTTATGTTTTATTTTTAATTTAATTTTAATATTTTAGAAAAAATTTTAGGATTTATAAGAACATTACCTATTTTTTCCATTTTTTTTTTTCCTTTTTTTTGTTTATTTATTAATTTTTTTTTTCTAGTTATATCTCCTCCATAACATTTTGAAATTACATTTTTTCTTAAAGCTTTTATATTTGTTCTACAAATAATTTTGTTGTTACATGATATTTGTATAGTTATATTAAATAATTGTTTATTAATATATTTTTTTAAAATATTAATTATTCTAATACTTTCTTTTTTAATATTATTTTTATGTATAAATTTAGATAATCCATAAATTATTTTATTATTTATAATTACTTTTAATAAAGTAATATTTGATTTTTTATATTTATAAAATTTATATTTATAATTACAATATCCTTGTGTTATAGATTTTAATTCATTACTTAAATTAGTTATAATTTCTAAAAGGGGAATTTTATATTTTAATGAAACATTATTTTTATTTATATATTTTATATTTTTTAATTTTCCTCTTTTTGTATTACATATATTAATTATATTTCCTAAATATTTTTTATTAGATTTTATATTACATATTACTATAGGTTCTTTTATATATTTAATATTTTTAATAAATTGAATTTCATCTGTGTCTTTAATATATATTTTTTTATTATTTTTATTTTTAATTATAAATATAACTGTAGGATTAATTATTAATATTTCTATATTATATTCTCTTTTTAATCTTTCTTTTGTTATTTCTATATGTAATATTCCTAAAAAACCACATTTAAATCCAAAACCTAAAATTGTAGATTTTTCTATTTCATATGTTAAAGATGGGTCATTTAATTGTAGTTTTTGTAATGATATTTTTAAATTGTTAAAATTATTATTTTCTTTTGGAAATATACTAGCAAATATTTGTGGTTTTATTTTTTTAATTATTTTTTTATTATCTATTTTTTTATTATTATTATTATATATAATATTACCTATAAAATTTTTATTTATTTTTTTAATTTTACATGTTATTCAACCAACTTCTCCACATTTTAGAATATTAATTTTTTTTTTATTTGGTGTATTTATAATAATATTATCTACATTATATTTTTTTTTAATATTTGATATTTTAATATTATTATTTAATTTAATATAACCACTTTTTATTTTTATTAAAAAGAATGTTCCTAAATAATTATTAAAATATGAATCAATAATTAAACCTAATAATGATTTATTAATATTTAATTTTGGATGTGGTATAATTTTAATGATATTTTTTATTATTTTTTTTATTCCAAATCCAGTTTTAGAAGAACATATAAATATTTTATTATTATAATTTAATTTTTTTTTTATTTGTTTTTTTATTTTTTTAATATTTATATTTTTAATATCTATTTTATTTATTACAATTAATATTTTAATTTTTAAACTTTTAGCTATATTATAGTTATTTAATGTTTGTGATTGTATACCTTTTCTTATATCTATTAATAATATGGCTCCTTCACATACATATAATGATTTTGATACTTCATATGAAAAATCTACATGACCAGGTGTATCTATTAAATTTAATTTAAAAATATTATTTTTATAATTAAATTTTAAATTTACACATTGTGCTTTTATAGTAATTCCTTTTTCTTTTTCTAATTCCATATTATCTAATATTCTTTGTTGATTTTTTTTTAATTTTTTTTTTTTACATATTTCTATTATTCTATCTGAGAATGTTGATTTTCCATGATTTATATGTGCTATAATACAAAAATTTCTTATATATTTAGTCATTTAATATTTGAAAATTATAAATTAATATATACAATTATATATTATAAATTAATTTTAATTTTAAAATTATTATTATATGAATATAATAACAAGATTTGCACCAAGTCCTACAGGATATTTACATTTAGGAAATATACGTATTGCTTTATATTCTTGATTATTTGCAAGAAAAAATAATGGTAAATTTTATTTAAGAATAGAAGATACAGATTTTAAAAGATGTGATAAAAAATATATTGATAATATTTTATATTTACTAGATTGATTTGGTATATATTGAGATAATGATATATATTTTCAATCTAAAAATATAGATTTATATAATTATTATATAGATATTTTATTAAAAAATAATTTTGCTTATAAATGTTATTGTAATGAAGAAAGATTAATTAATATACGTAAAAAATGTATTTTATATAAAAGAAAGCCAAAATATGATGGTTATTGTAGAAATAAAAATTTAAATTATAAAAATATTAAATATGTTGTAAGATTTAGAAATTTATTAAAAGGTAAAGTTAAATTTAATGATCTAGTTTTTGGAAACTTAAATATTAAAAATAAAGAATTAGATGATTTTGTAATTAGAAGATCTAATGGATTACCTACTTATAATTTTTGTGTTATTATAGATGATAATAATATGTTAATAAATAATGTTATTAGAGGATCTGAACATATTAACAATACTCCTAAACAAATTAATTTATTAAAATGTTTAAAATTTAAAATACCAAATTATATTCATTTACCTATAATATTAGATAAATTTAAAAAAAAACTTTCTAAAAGAAATAATAATTATAATATAAACAATTATATTGAAAAAGGATATTTACCTCAAACTTTAATAAGTTATTTATTAAAATTAGGTATATCTAATAATAATTTAGAAATTAATAATATTGATAAATTAAAAGATATATTTAATTTTAATAATTTAAATAAATCTCCTTGTATTATAAATAATGAAAAAATTATTTCACTGAATAAATATTATATTAATAACATTAGTTATGATAAATTAAAATTTTATTTAAAACCATTTTTTTTAAATCATAATATTAATATGAATAAAATAAAAAATTTATATGAAATATTTTTTATAATTTTAGAAAGAATATATTATTTATATCAAATAGTTGATTTTTATATATTAATAACAAGTTATTTTGAATTAAATTCAAATATTTTAGAAAAATTTAATTTAAATTTAAATTTTATTATAAAATATTTTATAAAAAAATTTGATTTATTAATATTATGAAGTGTACAAAATATAAAAAATATAATTAATAATTTTTTTAGTAAATTTAATTTTAAAAAAAAATGTGTTTATTCATTATTACGTTATATCTTAATTGGAAATAAATATGGTATTGATATATTTAAATTGATATTTATTTTAAAAAAAAAACAAGTATTATTAAGATTAAAAAATTTTTATAAAGTTTAGAATATTTTTTTATTTATTATTAGTTTTAATTTTTTTATTAAATTAATATTTTTTTTATTATTTAAAAAATATTTTATTGATTTAATTTGAATTTTATTTAATTTATTTAAATATTTAATATTATTTTTTTTAAGTTTAATAAAATTTTTAATATATTTTATTTTTTTATATATATAATTACAAGATAATATACCTATATATGGTATTGATAATGAATATATAAAATTATTTAATTTTATTTTTTTTATTGAATATTTAATTGATTTAATTATTTTTTTAGATTTTTTATATTTAAAATTTTTAATTTTAATTAAAGAATTTATTGTTAATTTAAATATATCATGTATTTTATTAATTAATTTATTTTTTATTAATAACTTTATAGTTTTTTCTCCTAAATATTTTATATTAAATCCATTTTTTGAAACAAAATTATTTATTTTCTTATATAATTGTTTTGGACAATTAATATTTAAACATTTTGGGGTATTTAAATTTAAATTAATTTTAATATTACAAAATGGACATTTATTTATATATGAATTATTCTTTTTATTATATCTTTTAATAATTTTTTTAATTTTAGGAATTACATCACCTTTTCTTTCAACTAAAATTTTATCATTTATATTAATATTTAATTTTATTAAATATTTTAAATTATATAAATTGATTTTTTTTATTTTTACTCCACCTATGTATATAGATTTTATAATAATAATAGGTATTATAATACCACTTTTACCAATTTTAAATTTAATATTTTTAATAATTGTTTTTTTAGTTTTAGAAGTAAATTTTATAGCAATTGCTCATTTAATATAATTATTATTATATTTTATTTTTTCTTGTAATTTTCTATTATTTAATTTAATAACTATTCCATCAATATCAAATTTTATTCTTTTTCTATTTTTATATATTTTATTATAAAAATTTTTAATTTTTTTAATTAAATTATATTTTTTAGTATATTTTTCTATATTAAAACCTAATTTTTCAATTTTTTTTAAACAATTTATATTATCTTTAATTTTTTTTCTATTATTGTTTATTATTAAATCATATGCTATAAATGATAAATTTCTTTTTTTAATTAAATTTGTATTTAATGATCTTATTGTTCCTGAAACAAGATTTCTACAATTTGAAAATAATTTTTCTGTTTTAATTATTTTATTAAAATTTTTTTTTTTAATAAATAATTCTCCTCTAATTTCAATTTTATTTTTATAATTATTATATATTTTTTTTGGTATAGATGATATAACTTTTATATTATCTGTAATATTTTCACCATATTTTCCATTTCCTCTAGTAATTGCTTTATATAATTTATTTTTTTTATAAATTAAACTAATTGCTATTCCATCAATTTTAAGTTCACAACAAAATTCTTTATTATTATATTTTTTTTTTATTTTTTTAAAAAATTTTTTTATATATTTAAAAGTATATACACTTTTTATAGATAGCATAGGTATATCATGTTTTTCTTTTTTTATATTTTTATTTAATTTATAATTAATAATTTCTGTAGGACTGTTTTTTTTTTTGTAAATAGGATATTTTTTTTCTAAATTTATTAATTTTTTAAGATATAAATCATATTTTTCGTCTTTAATTAAATTTTTATTTTTATTAAAATAATAATCAGAATATTTAATAATTTTTTTTGTTAAAATTTTTATTTTTTTTTTTATTTTTTTATTATTCATATATTTTATTTTTATTATATTAATTATAAATTATTTTTTGTAAATATTTGAAATTAATAATAATATAAAATATTATTAAATATAATTTTATATATTTTATGTTTTTATTATTTAGATTATTTACAAAATTAAATTACAAATTTTTATTATATATCTTATTATTATTATTTATTATAATATTTTTATTAATATTAATATTAATAGTTAAATATATTATATTATATAATTTTTATATTAAAAAAAATATTTGTATTAAATCTAATAATATTTGATATAAAAATTTAATTAAATTAAATATAAATAATAAATTTATATTTTATAAAATAAACAATTATTATATTTTTAATTTTATTTATTATAATATAGGTATACCTCCTGTATATTTTGAAAAATTATTATTAATTACTAATAATAATAAGTTAATTAATTTAATAATTAATGATATAAAATTAGCTAAAAAAAATATATATATAATTTTTTATATTTGAGAACCTGGTTATTTATCAAATAAAATAATTTTAGAATTAATTAAAGCTTCTAAAAGAGGTGTAAAGTGTAAAATTATTTTAGATGCTATAGGAAGTATTAACTTTTTTAAAACAGATTTACCTTTATTAATGTCTAAAAAAGGTATTAAAATTGTAAAATATTTAGAATTAAATTTAAATAATATAATTTTTAAAAGATTTGACATAAGACAACATAAAAAAATAATATTAATAGATAATAAAATTATATATACTGGTGGTATGAATTTAATAGATGATAGTTTTTTTAATAAAAATATAAAATTAGGAATATGAATAGATTTAATGGTTAGAATAAAAAGTAGATTATTAGGTAATATTATTAATATAATTTTTTCTTATGATTGAGAATTACAGACTGGTATAAATATTTTAAAAAAAAAAATTAATTTTTATGATTTTAATAATATAAATAATCTTTATAAAGATAATTTAGTTCAAGTTATTACATCAGGTCCTGGTTTACCTAGAAATATTATTCATAGATTTTTATTAAATTTAATTTTTTCTTCTAAATATAGAATTATAATTACTACTCCTTATTTTATACCTAGTAATAGTATAATTGATGCTATTTGTACTGTATCCAGTAAAGGTATTAATGTAAGTATAATTATACCTGAAAAAAATGATACTTTTTTAATTTATTGATCAAGTAGATTTTTTTTTTATGATTTAATAAAATCTGGGGTTAAAATTTATTTATTTAAGGGTAATTTTTTACATACTAAATTAATTTTAATAGATTATAATATAAGTGTTTTGGGTACTATAAATTTTGATTTTAGAAGTATATGATTAAATTATGAAATAGCATTATTAATAAAAAGTTTTTTTTTAAATAAAAAATTATTTATTATATTAAAAAAATATATGAATTATTCAAAATTAATTAATTTAAATTATATAAAAGATAAAAAATTTTATGAAAAATTTTTAGAAAAATTTTTTATATTATTTAATCCATTATTGTAAAATCTAATATTTTTTTTTTTATTATATAATTATAAATTTTAATATTAAATTTTTTATTTATAATTTTACCTAATTTTTTTATTCCATATATTTCTGATTTTTCATGTCCTAATATAATTAGATTTATATTATATTTTTTTATAATATTAAAATTTATTTCAGATATTTCACCAGTTATATATGTATCAATATTATATTTTAAAATATTTTTTTCTATAAAATTATTTCCGTTTCCACAACATAAACATATTTTATTAATTTCTTTTTTAGTTTTATAAAAAATAAATATTTTAAATATTTTTTTAATTTTATTAATTATTTTATTTTTTTTATAATTTTTACATATTATAAAAGGATTATTATTACTAGGTAATATAATATTTTTTAAATTTAATTTTTTTGATAGTATAACATTATTACCTATTTTTTTATGTATATCTAATGGTAAATGTCAAGCAAATAAATTAATATTATGTTTTAATATATTATAAATCATTATTTTATTATAATTTGATAATATAAAATTATTTTTTCATAATATTCCATGATGAACTATAATAGTGTTATATTTAAATAATATAGATTTTTTTATTATTTTAGGTGTTAAACTTACACTAGTAATTATTCCATTAATTTCTTTATTTCCACCTATTTGTATTCCATTTAATGAATTATCTATTACATTGTAACTTTTTAAATATTTATTTAATAATATTTCTAATTCTAAATTTTTCATAACAATATATTTTATTATTTTACGGAGGTAGAGAGATTCGAACTCTCGAACGATATTTATCGTTTACGATTTTCAAGACCGTTGCCTTAAACCACTCAGCCATACCTCCTTTTATATATTTATATATAATATTATATAATAAATATTTATTTATTTAAAATTTATAATTAATTTTATTTATTTTAGATTTTAATATTTTAAATTTTATTATTTTAATATTATTTTTTTTTAAATATTTTTTAATTTTAATTTTATTATTAAATAAAAATATTTGTTCTTTAAGACATATTTGTTTAATTTTTTTATTTATTAAATTATAAATATATTTTTTTTTTTGTATATTATTAAATTTAATATTTATTTTATCTTTTATTTTATTAATATATTTATTAGGTACTGATTTTATATCTAAATATTTTGGTTGCATAGCAGCTATATGAATTGATATTTTTTTAATTTTATTTTTTTTAATTTTTTTATTTTTATCAATTTTTTCAACTAATACTATTACTCCAATTTTTTTATTATGATTATAATTATTTAAATATTGTTTTTTATTTGATTTTAAATATATAATTTTTTTTATTTTAATATTTTCATTTAATTTATTTATAATTATATTTATATCTTTATTAAATATTTTATTTATATTTTTTGAATTTATAATTTTTTTTAAATTATTATTATCTATAATTTTATTAATTATTTTTTTTTTAAATTTTTTAAATTCTAAATTATTTATAATAAAATCTGTTTCTGATTCAAATTTTATTATTAATGATATATTTTTTTTAGTTTTAGTTATTATGAATTCATAAAATGATTTATTTTTTTTTTTATTTTTTTTATTTTTAAAATATTTTATGGATTTATATATATTAAAATTATTATTTTCTAATACTTTTTTACATTTTATTATACTTATTTGCGTAATTTTTCTTAATTTTTTTATAATCTCTAATTTTTTATTCATATAAATCTATTTTTTTATATATATATTATATAATTTATTTATTTTATTTAAATATCATTTTATAGCTCTTTTGGAATCATCATTACCTGGAATAATATAATCTATATTATCTGGATTTGTATTAGTGTCTACTATAGAAAATATTTTTATTTTTAATTGTTTAGCTTCTTTTATAGCTAAATTTTCGTATTTTGCATCAATAACAAATATTGCGTTAGGTATACCTCCCATATCTTTAATACCATTTAAATTATTATATAATTTTTTAAATTTTTTTTTTTTTATTTAAATATTCTTTTTTAGTTAAATTATTAAAAAATTTATTTTTAAATTTTTCTTTTAAATCTTTAAATAATTTAATAGATTTTTTTACGGTTTTTCAATTTGTTAAAGTTCCTCCTAATCATCTATTATTTATATAAAATTGTTTACATTTTTTTGCTGTTTTTTTTATTAATTCAGATGTATTTTTTTTAGTACCTATAAATAAAATTTTATCTTTATTAATAAATATTTTTTTAATTTCATATAATGCTTTTTTGAATAATTTAACAGTTTTAACTAAATTGATTATATGTATTTTATTATATTTTGTATATATAAAAGGTTTCATTTTTGGATTTCAAAATTTAGTTTGATGCCCAAAATGTATTCCTGCTTTAATCATTTTTTTAATTGATAAATTTATCATATTATAATTTTAATTATTTAAATAAATGTATATTATATTATATATTATAATATAATATTATTTTAAATTATATTTATTAAAATATATGTATATAAGAATAAATAATTCAAAAGATATAAAAAATATTATTTTAGTTTCTAAAATAGTTCATGAAATTTTAAGTTATATAAATAATTTTATTAAACCAGGTATATCAACTGGAGAAATAGATAATATTTGTTATGATAGAATAGTAAATCATTATAAAGCATATCCAGCATCATTAGGTTATATGAACTACCCAAAATCAATTTGTACTTCAATTAATGATGTAGTATGTCATGGTATACCAAAATATAATGAATTTTTAAAAAATGGAGATATAATTAATATTGATATTAGTATATGTAAAAATAATTATTATTCTGATGCATCTAAAATGTATTTAGTAGGTAATGTAAGTAAAGAATCAATTAATTTATGTAAAATTACAAAAAAAAGTATATTTAAATCTTTAAAGCACATAAGACCTGGTAATAAAATAAGTTTAATAGGTAATTCAATACAAAATTATGTTGAAAAATTTGGTTATTCTGTTGTTAAAGAATATTGTGGTCATGGTATAGGCAAAAAATTACATGAAGATCCTATTATATTACATTATAAAAATAATTATAATTTTTTATTTAAAAAATATATGATTTTTACAATAGAACCAATGATTAATATAGGAAGTTGTAAAACAAAATTAATGAAAGATGGTTGAACAGTAAAAACTATTGATAAATCTTTATCAGCTCAATATGAATATACTATTTTAGTTACTAAAAAAGGTTATAAAATATTAAAATAATTTAATTTATTTTTAAGTATTTTTAGAATAATATATTTCATACATTTCTTTAAAAATAGATTTAATAATTTTGTTTTTTTTTTTTTTACTTAATATATATTTTTTTTTTATTAAATTTTTAAATATATAATTTTTAATATTAATATTTTTAATTATCATTTTAATATTAAATAAGTTTTCTTGATATATATTTATTTCTAAAAAATCATAATTTTTTATTATTTTTTTTTTAATAAAATTTTTTACAGAACTAATTTTATTATTTATAAAATATTTTTTTCCATTTATATCTTTTGTAAAACCATTTATTATATAGTTTATATTTATTAAATCAGATTTAAAAAATAATATAATATTATTAATATAATTTAATGGTGATATTAATCCACAAGAATATATATTTATATCAGTTCTAATTGTATATATTTTATTTTTAGAATAATTTTCTATATATGTATATATACATATATTATTATTATTATATAAATATGATAATAATATATTTTTAGTAATATTTATTGTTTTTTTTTTTTTATTTAATTTTAATTTATAATTTAATTTATATGTATGTAATATTTTTGAATTAGTTTTTTTTGATATTTTTTTTATTAATTTAATTAAATTTTTATTATTATATATATTATTTATATAATTTATATAATATTTATATGTATTTTTTGAATTTATATAATATATATTATATATAGATATATTTATATTTTCATTAATATTACTAAAATTTTTTATTATTTTATTTTTTAATTTATTTATCATAATTTCATAAAATTTTAATTTTATTTAATATTTTAAAATTTAATTTTTATTTTTTATTTTATTATATTTATATATATATATTTTATATATATATTTTAATTTTATTTATTTTTTTAATTTAATTATTCTATCAAATATTATTTTATTTTCTTTAAATTTTTTATTTAATTTAAAATATCCTTCTCTTTCAAATTGAAATATTTTATTATCAATATTTGAAATATTTTTTTCTATATATCCTTTTTTAATTAATATAGAATTTTTATTTATTATATTTAATATATTTTTAGTTTTATTAGGATTATTACTTTTAAATAAATTATTAAATAATCTAAATTTAGATTTTATAGATTTTTTTTTAGATATTCAGTGTATAATTTTAATATTTTTATTTTTATTAAAATTTTTATTATATTTATAATATTTACATTTTATACATTTGTTATTATCTTTATAATTTATTGTTTTTATAAATTTTATTATTCCTGCATATCTTAATTTTATATATATTTTTTTATTATTTTTTATTTTTTTTTTTATTATTTTTTTAAGATCATTTTTATCTATAAAAATAATTTTATTAAGATATATTTTTCTTTTTCCTAATTCAGGGCATATAGGATTTTTAAATATATTAATTTTTTTTGTTTTATTTAAATTTATTAAATTTATTTTAATTGGATTAAGTATAGACATTCTTCTTTCTGACTTTTTGTTTAAATATTTTCTTAAACATTCTTCTAATATTGATATATCTATAATATTTTCTTGTTTACTTACACCTAATTTTTTACAAAAATTTAAAATTATTTTAGGTTGATATCCTCTATTTTTAAGTCCAGAAATTGTTAGTAATCTAGGATCACTTCATTTATTAATAATATTTTTTTTTATTAAAAATTTTATTTTTCTTTTAGAAGTTAAATTATAAGTAATATTTAATTTAGAAAATTCATATTGTTTAGGTATATGTTTAACTCCTATATTTTTAATTATTCATTTATATAAAAATCTATTATTTTGAAATTCAAGAGTACAGATTGAATGAGATATTTTTTCTATCGAATCTGCTATACAATGAGCAAAATCATATGTAGGATATATACATCATTTATTTTTTGTTTTTGGATGTTTTTTATATTTTATTCTATATAAAATTGGATCTCTTAATAATAAATTATTAGATTTCATATTTATTTTTGCTCTTAAACATATACTTCCTTCTTTATATAAACCCTCTTTCATATTTTTAAATAAAATCAAATTTTCCTTTATGTTTCTATTTCTATATGGGCTATTTATACCATATTTATTAAATGATCCTTTATTAATTTTAATTTGTTCTTTAGATTGTTCATCTATATATGCTAGTCCTTTATTTATTAATTTTTTTGCATATTTATAATATAAATTAAAATAATTTGATGCATATTTTGTTTTTTCATTTCATTTTAATCCTAATCATTTAATATTTTTTTTTATTTGTTTAATATATATATTTTTTTCTGTATTAGGATTAGTATCATCAAATCTTAAAAAAAATTTACCTTTATAATATTTTGCTATATTATAATTAAGATATATAGATTTAATATGACCAATATGTAAAAAACCATTTGGTTCTGGAGCAAATCTTGTTATTATATTTTTATATTTTTTATTTTTTATGTCTTTATTAATAATTCTATATATAAAATTTTTATTAATCATATTTTAATTTACTATTATTTTTTAATATTATTAATATTATAATGTATTATTTTATTTTTTTTTATTCCTATACATACTCCTGTAATATTATTTTTAATTAATTTTATTGCATAATTACCCATTTTAAATGCTAAAATTCTATCAAAAGCAGTAGGTTTAGCGCTTCTTTGAATATATCCTATTGATGAAAATCTTGTTTCTATATTAGTTTTATTTTCTATTTTAATTAATAATTTTTGAATATTAGTAATATTTTCAGTAATTATAATTATTAAATATTTATTTTTATTTTTTTTTATTTTTTTTATTAAATTTTTAATATTTAATTTGTTTTCAGGAGTTATAACATAACAATTTTCGCTTGATATATAAGAATTTAAAGCTAAATTTCCACATTTTCTTCCCATTACTTCTAAAATCAGTATTCTTCTATGTGATAATAATGTATATTTTATATTATCTATATATTGAACTATTATTTCTAACGCGCTTGAAAAACCTATAGTATAATCTGTTCCAATTATATCATTATCTATTGTTCCTGGTATTGTAATACATGGTAAACCCATATTATTTAGTTTTAAAGCTCCATTATATGATCCTTCTCCTCCTATTATTATTAAAACATCTATTTTATTTTTAATATTTTTAATTATTTTTTCTCTTATTTTAAAATTTTTAAGTTTTTCAAATCTAGAAGATCCTAGAAAAGTACCGCTTTTATCAATTATATTATTAATATGTTTAAATTTTAATTTTTTAATTTTTTTTTTATATAATCCTTCATATCCATAATATATACCGTAAATTTTAAATTTATTTTTAATTGAACTGATTACAATACTTCTAATAGCAGCATTCATTCCTGGGCTATCTCCACCACTTGTTAATATACCTATTTTTTTAATAATCATTTTAGTCGTATATAATTTTAATTATTATTTAAATTAATATTAGTTTATAATATATAATATTATATAATATAGATTTATTAATTAATATTTGTTTTATATAATTTTATATTATAATTATTTTATAATTTTATATTTATTAATATATATATAAGTTTATTAAAATATTTTATATTTATATATTATTATAAGTTTTTGGTATATTTAATATTTAATTTTAGGTTTTATATTAATGTTTATTAAATTTTTAGGTACTAGTGCTGGTTGTCCTACTTTAAAAAGGAATGTAACAAGTATAGCGTTTATTTTAGATAACCCTAATTATGAAGTATGACTATTTGATTGCGGAGAAGCTACTCAACATCAAATTTTAAAATCTTATATTAAAATAACTAAAATACGTAAAATTTTTATTACTCATTTACATGCTGATCATATATTAGGAATTATAGGTTTATTAACAACAATATCTATAAATAAATCAAATAATTTATTAGAAATTTATGGTTGTAAAGGGATTAAAAAATATATTAATTATTCATTAAAATTTACTAATTCATATATTAATTATCCAATTAATATATATGAAATTGAAGAAGGTGAAATTTTCAATAATGGTATTTTAAAAGTTAAATGTTTTTTATTAAATCATATTATTAAATGTTATGGTTTTTATATCAAAGAATTAGATAAAAAAGGTTCTTTAAATGTTAAAAAATTAATTTTAGATGGAATATTTCCTGGTCCTATTTATAAAATAATTAAAAATAGTGATAGTATTATATTAAATGGAAAAAAAATTAATTGTTGTAAGTATATAAAAGGTATTGTAAAAGGTAAAAGAATTTTTATATTTGGTGATACATCACCAATTAAATTATATTATAAAAGCTTATTTAATTGTGATTTATTAATTCATGAAGCTACTTTAGATCATAAGTATAAAAATATGGCTAATAAAAGAGGTCATTCAACTAATTTACAAGCTGCTTATATAGCAAAAAAATATTGTATTAAAAAATTAATAATAACACATTTAAGTGCTAGATATAATTATAGGGATTTAAAATGTATATTAAAAAATTGTATTAAAATATTTCCTAATACATTTATAGCTTATGATTTTTATAGTTTAAAAATTTAATATATATATATATATATATATATATTATGTAATTAATTTATTTATAATATATTATTTAAATTTAATTTAATTAAATATTTTATATTTATAAAAATTTTTATATATTGTATAATTAATTATTTATTTAATAATTAGATTAATTTATGAAAGTTGGTATATTTTTTGGTAGTAGTACTGGTAATACTAAAAAAATTTCTTATTTAATATATGAAAATATTAATAAGTATATTGATTGTACTGTATTTAATATATCTAAAGTTAATATAAATAAATTTAATAATTTTGATATTTTAATATTAGGAACTTCTACATGATATTATGGAAAATTACAATATAATTGATATAATTTTTTAAAAAATAATAAAAATATTATTTTAAATAATAAAATTATATGTTTATTTGGTTGTGGAGATTCATTAAACTATAGTTATACTTTTTGTGATGGTTTATATTATTTATATAATATATTTAATAATAATAATATTATTATTGGATATTTAAATAATATATATAAATTTAAAAATTCAAAATCTTTATTATTTAAAAAATATTTTTTAGGTTTAGTAATAGATGATAATAATAGTTATAAGTTAAATAATAAAATTATAAAAATTTGAACATCTAATATATTAATTAATATATTTAATATATAAATATTATATAATTATTTATTTATAATATTTAAAATGTTTTATAATATTATTTATATATTTATGGAGGTTTTATGTTATTAAAAAATATAAAAAAATTAGATTTATTAAATAAGATAATATTAGTGAGATTAGATTTAAATGTACCTATAAAGAATGGTATTATTATATCTAAAGCTAGAATTATATCTAGTATTCCTACTATAAGATTTTTAATTAAAAAAGGTGCTAAAAAATTAATTTTAACATCTCATTTAGGTAGACCTAAAGAAGGAATATATGATAGTAATTATTCTTTATTACCTATATGTAAAGAATTAGAAAAAAATTTAAATTTACATATTAAATTTATTAAAAATTATTTTAATAATTATGATAAGTTAAATTTAAATAATATAAATGAAAGAATTATTATGTTAGAAAATGTAAGATTTAATAAAGGTGAATGTAATAATTGTAATTTATTATCTAAATATTATTCTAGTTTATGTGATATATTTGTTATGGATGCTTTTGCAACATCTCATCGTAAGCATTCATCTACTTATGGAATTTGTAAATATTGTAAAATATCATGTTTAGGATTATTGTTTAATAAAGAAATAAAGTCTTTATATAAGATAATAAATAAACCTAAAAGACCTATGATATCTATAGTAGGTGGTTCTAAAATATCAACTAAATTTAATGTTTTAAATTCTTTAGCTAAAGTTTCTGATTATTTAATTGTTGGTGGTGGTATTTGTAATACTTTTATATCTATTAATTATAATGTTGGTAAATCTTTATATGAACCTAAATTTATTAATTTAGCTAAAAAATTAAAGAATAAATATAATAATATTTTATTTCCTTTAGATTGTAGAGTAGGAAAAGAATTTTCAGAATTATCTGAATCTTATAATAAAAAATTAAAAGATATATCTTATGATGAAGAAATAATGGATTTAGGTGATTTAACTATAGATTATTTTTGTAAAATAATATTAAAAGCTAAAACTATTTTATGAAATGGTCCTGTAGGTGTATTTGAATTTCCTAATTTTAGAAAGGGTACTAAAAAAATTTCTGATGCTATAATAAAAAGTAATGCTTTTATTGTTGCTGGTGGAGGAGATACTATTGCTGCAATAGAATTATTTAATATAAAAGATAAAATATCTTATATTTCTACTGGTGGTGGTGCTTTTTTAAAATTTATAGAAAATAAAACTTTGCCCATATTAGATATTTAAATAATTAATATACTAATTTAAAGATAATTATTATGAAAAATTTTTTAAACTTTATTAAACCTGGTGTAATATCAGGAAATAATTTAAATAAAATATTTTATTTAATTAAAAAATATAATATAGCTTTAATAGCTATAAATTGTGTAGATACAAATACTATTAATTCTATTTTAGAATCTGCTAGAATATATAAAACTATTGTTATAATACAATTTTCATATTCTGGTTCATGTTTTTTTATAAATAGTAATTTTAATGAATTTTCAAAACTTAAATCTTCAATTTTTGGATCTATATTAGCAGCTAAATATATACATGAAGCTTCACTATTTTATAAAGTTCCTGTTATTTTACATACTGATCATTGTTTAAAGGAAAATCTTAATTGAATAGATGGATTATTAGAATATAATAAAGATTATTATAGTTCATTCGGTAAATCTTTATTTACATCTCATATGATTGATTTATCTAATTATAGTTTAAAAAAAAATTTAGATATTTCATGTTATTATTTAAATAAATTTTCTAAATTTAATATATTATTAGAAATTGAACTTGGTTGTACTGGTGGTGAAGAAGACGGTATAGATAATAGTAATATTTCTACTAGTAAATTATATACTAATCCTAAAGATATTTTATTTACATATAATAAATTAATTAAAATTAGTAATAATTTTTTAATAGCAGCTTCTTTTGGTAATACTCATGGTGTATATAAACCAGGTAATATAGTTTTATGTCCTAAAATATTATTAAATGCTCAAAAATTAGTTAAAGATTTTAATTCTATAAAAGAAATTAATCCTTTAAATTTTGTATTTCATGGAGGATCAGGTACAGATTATAAAATTATTTTAGAATCAATAAAATATGGAGTAGTAAAAATTAATTTAGATACTGATATTCAATGAAATTATTGGTTTGGTATATTAAAATATTATAGAGATAATAAATATTATTTACATTCTCAATTAGGTAATCCAAATGGTAATTACAATCCTAATAAGAAATTTTATGATCCTAGAGTTTGAATTAATAAAGGTCAAATAAATATTATTAAATATCTTTCAAAAATTTTTGATATTTTAAAATGTAAAAATATATTAAATATATAAATTTTTATATTAATAAAATTTTTTTATCTTAATATATTTTTATTTATAAAATATTATTTTTATATACCTGCTATTTGTATATTTGACACTAATATTGAACCAATTCTAATTTTAGAATTTTCATTTATTTCATTACTAATATATTTAATATTTTTAAATAATTTTATTAAATTTCCTGATATAGTAATTTCATGTATAGGGTATTTAATTTTTTTATTTTTTATTAAAAATCCTGAAGCTCCTTTAGAAAACATACCGTTATTAATATTTATTCCTTGTCCTAAAATATTATTTATAATAATTCCATTATTCATAATTTTAATTAAATTTTTGAATGTTATATTATTAAATTTATTTTTTATGAAACATCAATTATGTATACCTCCTGAATTAAATGTATTTTTTATTTTTAATTTTTTAGATCATTTTGTATTTAAAATTCATGTTTTTAATACACCATTTTTGATAATTGTATATTTTTTAGTATTTAATCCTTCATTATCAAATGGTTTTGATCCTATTCCTTTATATAAATGAGGATTTTCTATAATATTTAATCATTTAGGTAATATTTTTTTATTTAATTTATTAATCATAAATGATGTTTTATTATATATGTTAGATCCTTTTATAGATTTATATAAATAATTAAATATTTTAGAACTTATTTCTTTTGTAAAAATTATTGATGATTTTTGAGTTTTAATTTTTTTTGGATTAATTTTATTAATTAATTCTATACATGTTTTTTTTGGTAATTTATGAGAATAATAAATTAAATCTGATAATTTATGTCTATATATATATTTAGTATTATAAATCATAATATTAGATTTTTTATAAAAAATATTATTTATAATTATATAATTTTTTGATATATAATATTTTATTAAGTTTGAATTATTATATATAAAATTATAGTAAGTATATTTTTGAAATATAACACCGTCACTTACAATATTTTTATTAAAATTTATTGAATTTAATTCAATATTTTTACATAAATTTATTATATTGTTTGTATTAATATTATCATTAAATATTAATCCTAAATTTTTATTATATTTTTTATTAAATAATTTATTAGATGGTAATTTATTATATTTATCTTTTGATGTAAAATATATAGTATTATTTACATATTTTATAAATTTTAATAAAGTCTTTTTTTTAAAATTATTACATATAAATGTACATTTCTTATTATTTTTATATATTTTAATATATATAGATTGATTATTTTTAAATTCTATATTTTCAATTTTTTGATTTTTTATTTTTATATCTTTTCCAATTAATGTTTTTACATTAATCTGTATTTTTGATTTTATATATGATTTTATAAATTTAAAAGTTTTAATAATATTTTTTTTATAATATTTTTTTATATTTTTAATTTTTAGGTTTATATTCATATTATATTATTTTAAAATTTTATTTAAATATATAATATATAATTATATTATATGTATTTTAAAAATCAATAAATTGTTAATTATAATAGTAAGGATATATATGAATTTTAATAAAGTACCGTGTGGTTTAGATATACCTAATGATATTTTTACTATAATTGAAATTCCTTATGGAAGTTCTTTTATTAAATATGAAATTAATAATAAATATAATAATATTTTAGTAGATAGATTTATAAATACTCCGATTTTTTATCCTTTTAATTATGGTTATATAAATAAAACTTTATCTGAAGATGGAGATCCTTTAGATGTTGTATTAATATGTAATTATAGTATTATGACAGGTGTTATTATACATAGTCGTCCTATAGGTTTATTAAAAATGATTGATGAATCTGGTAAAGATGATAAAATTATAGCTGTTCCTAATTATACTATTACTAGTGAATTTAATGATATTCATGATATTTTTGATATATCTAAATTGATTTTAAGAAAAATACATTTTTTTTTTAGTAATTATAAATTTTTAAATAAAAATAAATGAGTCGAAATTGATAATTGATATGATATTAATGAATCAAAAAAGATAATTAAAAAATCATTTATAAATTTTAAAAATAAAAAAAAAGTTTAATATATTTAAATTTACCTTCTTTATATTATTTAATATTTAATAATATTATATAATATAAGAAGGTTTATATTAATTTTTTTCTTCTTTATTTTCTTTATTTTTATTTAACTTTATTCCTAATATTTTTAATATTAGGATATATATATTTATAAAGTCTAAATATAATATTAAAGCTCCTAATATAGAATATTTTTTTAATTGATCATTATGATTTATAATTATATTATTTCCTATTTCTTTTAATTTTTGAGTATCTCATGCTGTTAATATAGTAAAAATTATTATACTTATATATGATGTAGCTCAAATAATATATGAATTTTTTAATCATATATTTACTATACTTGATAATAATATACCTATTAAACACATTAAAGATAAATTACCTATTTTAGTAAGATCTTTTTTAGTTGTATGACCTCATATACTCATTATAGCAAACATTATACTAGTTATAAAAAAACAAGTACATATTGATGAATATGTATATACTAAAAATATACTTGATATAGATATTCCTGTTAATATAGAATATATTATAAATAATAAAATTGCTATTTTTGCTGTTAATTTATTTATTGAATTAGATAATATTAATACAATCATTAATTGTAAAATTAATAAAATAAAAATAAAAAATTTATTTAAAAATATTAATTCTAACATTAAAGGTGTTTTAATAGTATATCATGCAGTTAATGCAGTTAATAATAAACCAAATGACATTCATGCATATACATTACTCATATAAGTAATTAATACATTATTATTATTATTTTTTTCGAAATAATTATTGTTATAGTAATTTTTTTTCATTATTTTATTCCAATTAATTATATTATTTAATTTTATTAAATCAATTTAATATATTTTTTCAAGTTTTCTTAGATATATTTTTATTATAAGTTTTTCTTTCTTTATCTAAAAATCCATGTTTACAATTTTTATATATAATTAATTTAATTTTTTTATTTTTTATAATATTTTTAAAATTATATATATCTTTTTTATTTATAATTTCATCATTTTTTGCATATATACCTAATACTGGTATTTTAATTTTGTTTACAAAATCTATTGGATGTATAGGATGTTTTTTGTTTTTAATATCATTTATTCTTCCATATAAAACAATTGATTTTTTAATTTTTTTTTTATTATAGTAAGAATATAATCATGTAATTCTTCCTCCTCAACTTAATCCTATCATTAATATATTATTTGTATTAAATTTTTTTTTACTTCAAGATATTAAATAATCTAAATCAGATAATATTATTTTATCTGATAATTTGTTTATTTTGTTTCTTAATATATTAATATTTTCATCATATTTTATATTTTTAATTCTATAAAATAATTGTGGAAATATACTAATATAATTATTTTTGCTTAATTTTTTACATATATATTTTATATTATTATTTAATCCAAATATTTCTGATATTACTAATATAACATTTTTATTTTTTATATTTTTTTTTTTATTATTATAAATAATAATAGGTATATTTTTTTTATCTTTTGTTTTGATATTATATTTTTTAATAATTATATTCATAATTTTATTTTTATTAATATTTGCTTTAAATTTTAATATATTTATAAATTTATTTAATTTTTATTAATTAATTAATATATTTAATTTCTTTGTCTATTAAAGCATTAAATTTTTTTTTTAATATTTTTTTACATTTTATTACTGTATTATTAATTTCATTTTCTTTTAAAGTTTTTTTATTACTTTGTATAGTTAAACTTAATGTTATATTTTTTTTATCTATTTTATTTAGTTTTTTATTTAAAAAAAAATTAATTATTTCAATATTTTTTATATAATTTATATTTTTACATTTATTAATTATAAAATTTAATGGTATATTTTTATCTATTATTAAAGTAATATCTCTTTTATTATATGGAAATTTTGATATTTTTTTAATTTTAAATATTGATGGAAATAGTATTTTTTTTAAATTTATTTCAGTAATAAATATTGGATGTTTTATTAAAAATTTTTTTTGTAATTTATTATTGATCATACCTATAAATCCTATTTTTTTTTTTTTTTATAAATATGTCAGCGTTTTGTATTTTATCTAAAAATTTATATTTACTTTTTTTAAGATAAAAATTTTTTATTTTATTTTGTTTTTTTAATAAAAATTCTATATCTCCTTTTATATCATAAAAATTAAATAATTTATTTTTTTTATTTTTTCAATTTTTTTTATATTTTAATCCATATAATATTAAAGATATTTTTTTTTTTAATATGAATTTATTATTTTTAATTTTATAACAAGTACCTATTTCAAATAATTTAATATTATTATTTTTTCTTTTTATATTATAAATAATATTATTAATTAATCCTGGTAATAATGATGATCTTAATATTGACATTTTTATAGATATAGGATTTGTTATTTTAATATTTTTAATATTATTAAAAAATATTTTTTCTTTATTTTTATTACTAAAATGAAAGTTTATTACTTCAGTATATCCAATATTAGATAACATTTTTTTAATATTATTTACATTTTTTGAATATTGATCATTTTTTTTAATTTTTAATATATTTTTAATTTTTTTTTGTTTAATATTATTTAATCCGTAAAATTTAATTATTTCTTCTATATAATCTTCTTTAATATTTAAATCATATCTTGTTTTATGAGGTTTTATAAATATATTATTATTTTTTATTTTTACTTTACAATTAATTTTTTTTAATATATTTAAGATTATTTTTTTTTTTATATTTATTCCAATTTTTTTTTTTATTTCTAAATAATTTATTTTAATTATTTTATAATTTTTTTTATTTAATTTATTATTTTTAATATTTTTAAATAATATTATATTTCCATTTCAAATATTTTTTATTATAAGTAATAATTTTTTAATACAATAATATTGTATTTCTTTATTATAATTATTATTATATGTTAATAATAAATTATAATTATTTTTGTTATAATTTTTATATATAAAATTTTTATTAAATAGTATTGATATAATTATAATTTTTTTTGTATTTTTATTAGGTAGATATTTTTTATTATAATTATTAAAATTTTTTATAATAATTTCTTTTTTATTTTTTAAAATTATATTTTTATTTATATTATTTTTTTGTTTTTTAATATCTATATATAATTTAGAATTTTTTATTTTATTAAAATTTAAACATATTAATATATGTCCAAATTCAATTGATATAAAATTTATTACATCTAATATATTATTATTAATTATAAATCCCATATTTTCGATTTTATTTTTAATAAAATCAGGTATATTATTTTTTTTAAATTTAATATTATTTATAATTGAATATTTATAATTTTTTATATATTTAAAACATTTATTTAATAATTTTATTTTTAATTTATATTTATATTTATTTTTAAATTTTATTTTAATTTTATTTTTTTTAATTTTATTTTTAGTTAAAATACATATTTCTTTAGAAATATTAAATATATTATTACAATCAATTCTATTATATGGAATATTAATTTCTAAAAATTTTTCATGTTTTCTTTTTAAAAATATATATTTTTTAATTATATAATAATATTTATTATTTATATTTTGTAATTTTATATTAAAAATATTTTTTTTATATCATTTGTTTTTATATATATTATTATTTATTCATATATATTTATAATTAATATTTTTATTATATTTTACTTTTAAATTTATTTTAATATTATTTAATTTTATATTTATTAAATATATATTATTTTTTAAAATCTTATATTTTAATATTTTTGTTTTTATAAAATTTTGAGGAATATATTTAATTTTAGTTTCAAATCCATTATTATTTAAAATTTTTTTTATATATTTAATATTTATTTTTTTATTATTTATATATTTTTTAATTCATTGTAAATAGAATTTCATATTTTTAAAATTGATTTAATCATTCTATATTATTTTCATATAATTTTTTTATATTACATATTTTGTATTTTATCATTGTTAATCTTTCTATACCAATTCCAAATGCTAGTCCTGAAAAAATATTATTATTAATATTAGAATTTTTTAAAATTTTAGGATGTATTAAACCACATCCTATTATTTCAATTCATTTATTTTTATGATTTTTTATATATATTTCTGCAGAAGGTTCTGTAAAAGGAAAATAAGATGTAACTATTTTTAGTTTTATTTTTTTATTAAAAAAAATATTTAAAAAATTTTTTATTATATATATTAAATTACAAAAATTTATATTATAATCAACTATAAATATTTCTATTTGATGAAACATAGGTGTATGAGTTTTATCATAATCTTTTCTAAAAACATTTCCTATAGATATAACTTTTATTGGTGGTTTATTTTTTTTCATATATTTTATTTGTATACATGAAGTTTGAGTAATTAATAATTTTTTTTTATTAATTCAAAATGTATCTTTATTGGATCTTGAAGGATGATTTTTATTAATATTTAATGAATCAAAATTATAATATATATTTTCTATTTCAGAATTATTAATTGTTTTAAATCCTAATTCATTAAAAAAATTTTCTATTCAATTTATTGTAATAGTTATAGGATGTAAATTTCCATATAATATATTTATATTTCCTGGTAATGATATATCTATAAATTTTTTATTTTTTTTTTTTTTTTTATTTATATATAATTTTTGTTTATTAATTAATTTTATTGTTTTTTTTTTTAATATATTTATTATATTTCCTATTTTAGGTTTTTTTTTATTAGGTATATTATGAAATAATTTCATAATATTATTAAAATACCCTTTTTTACCTAAAAGTTTTTTATACATTTTAGTTATTTTTTTGATTTTTTTTATATATATAATTTTTTTTAATTTTTTTTTAATTTTTTTAATTAAATTTAACATTTAAATTTTATTATTTTTTATAGTTAACATTAACTTTTCAAATATTTCAGAATTATTATTTATTAAATTTGATAAAATTTTTCTATTTATATAAATTGATTTTTTTTTTAATTTATTAATAAAATAATTATAAGACATACCATATTCTCTAACTTTAGCATTAATTTGCATAATTCATATTTTTCTAAAATATCTTTTTTTTTGTTTTCTATCTCTATATGAATATTGACCTGATTTTATAAAAGCTTGATTTGCTATTCTAAAACATCTAGATCTTGCACCATAATATCCTTTACATAGTTTTAATATTTTTTTATGATATTTATGATTATTTTTACCTTTTTTAATTCTTATCATTATATATTTCCTTTAATTTTTATATATATGGTATACATTTTATTATTTTTTTATTGTTTTTAATTATAGATTTTTTTTTAAGTTTTCTTTTATAATTTCTATTTTTTTTTGTTAATATATGATTTAAATTTGAATGTTTAAATTTTATTTTTCCTAGTGAAGTTTTTTTAATTCTTTTTTTAATTGATTTAATTGTTTTAATTTTTATCATTTATTTATTAATAAATATTATTTATTAGGTTTAAATATCATTATCATCTGATTATTTTCAATTTTATTATTTAAAAAATCTAATTTAGATATTTTTTGTAAATTATTTTTAATATTATTTAACATTTTTATAGCTATATTTTTATGAATTATTTCTCTTCCTTTAAATCTTATTATAATTTTTATTCTATATTTTTTATTAATTAAATTTTTAATTTTTTTTATTTTTGTATCATAATCATTTTTATCAGTATTTGGTCTAAATTTTATTTCTTTTATTATTATATTTTTATTTTTATTTTTTTTTATATTTTTTTTTCTTCTATATATAAATTTACCATAATTTAATATTTTACATATTGGAGGATTAGTTTTAGAATTTATTTCTACTAAATCCATATTAAGTTTTTTAGCTATATATAAAGCTTCTTTAATATTAACTATCTTATTATTTTCTATATTTTCTCCTGTTATTCTTACTATTTTAGATTTTATATTATTATTTATATTAAACATATTTATTTTAGTATTTTTTCTATTAATTTTAATAATTTTTTCCTCTAAAAATTTTTTTAGTTTTTTTTCTAATTTTTTTAATTATATAATTTAATTTTTTTATTTTATTTTTATTTTTTATTGTATTTCTTATATTTATATTTTTATAAAGGATTTCTTGATCACCACATATTATTATATAAGGTATTTTTTGTAAAGTATATTTTCTTATTTTATAATTTATTTGTTTATTTTTAATATCTATTATAGATCTTATATAATTATATTTATTTAATGTTTTAAATATTTTTTTACAATATATAATATGTTTTTTTGAAATATTTAATATAACTATTTGAATTGGTGTTAACCATATAGGTAATCATCCTTTATTTTTTTCTATTAATATACCTATAAATCTTTCTATAGATCCTAATATAGCTCTATGTATTATAATAGGATTTTTTTTTTTATTATTTTTATTTATATAAAATATTTTTAAATTTTTAGATAAATTAAAATCTATTTGTATAGTTCCACATTGTCATTTTTTATTTTGTTTATCTTTAATTAAAAATTCTATTTTAGGACCATAAAACGCTCCTTCTTCTTTATTAATTTTAAATTTTATATTTATTTCATTTAAAATATTAATTAACTTATTTATTATATTTTTTCATTGTTTTTTTTTACCTAAATATTTTTTTGGTCTAGTTGATATATATACATATATATTTTTAAATTTAAATATTTTATATATTTCTTTTATAAAAGCTATACATTTTAAAACTTCTTTTTTAATTTGATTTTTTGTACAAAATATATGTGCATCATCTTGAGTAAAAGATTTTGTTCTCATTAATCCATATAATGAACCTGAAGGTTCATTTCTATGACATATACCAAATTCAGAAATTTTTATAGGTAAATTTTTATATGATTTAATATTATTTTTAAATATTTCTATATGTCCTAAACAATTCATAGGTTTTAAACATAATTTAATATTTTTTTTTATATAAAATATATAATTTTTATAATTTTTTCAATGCCCACTTTTTTTTCATATTTTTTTTGGTATTAAATATGCTGTTTGTACTTCTTGATATTTATATTTTTTAAGTTTTTCTTGTATTAGTTTTTTAATTAAATTTACAATTATAAGTCCATTATTATTTCAGTATATTATTCCTGGATTATTTTTTTGAATATGAAATATTTTTATATTCTTATTAATTATTCTATGATCGTTATTATTTAATTTTTCCATATTATTAAATTAATTAAATTATTTTATTTCTTTATATTTAAAATTATAAATATATTTAAATATATTTATATTATTATATATAATAAAATAATTATTTTAAATATGTAATATGTTATTTAATAATCATTTAATTTTTTCTTTATTTTGTTGTGTTATATTTATTAAATATATAAATATTAATTATAATATAAATTTATTAATTTTAGTTATATTTTGTTTACTTTTTAGTTTATTACCTGATATAGATCATATTAATTCATTTATAGGTAATAAATTTAAATTTATTTCTTATTATATATTAAAATATTTTGGTCATAGAACTATAACACATAGTTTTATTATTTTATATTTATTATATTTATTTATATTTTATTTTAAATTTTTATATTTATTTAATATTAGTATTAGTATTAAATATGGTATAATTATAGGTTATTTAAGTCATATATTAGCAGATATGTTTACTATAAGAGGTGTAAATATTTTTTGACCTTTTAATTTTTATTTTAAATTTCCTTTTATAAATTTAAAAAATAAAAAATTTGAATATTTTATTTGTATATATTTATTGTTTTTTTCTATTTTTTTAGAAAATTTATTTTGTATATTAAAAATTTTATTTAAAAATATATATATGATTTAATTATGTTTATATTATATCAATCAAATGATTTTAAAATATTAAAACATATGTTTTTATATGTATTTAAAAAAGAACAATTTAATACTTATAACGATAATATTATATTAGTGTCAAATAATAATATTTCTTTAAGACTAAAACTTTTTTTTAGTAAATATTTAAATATATTTGCTAATTATAAGTTTTTATTAACTGCTAAATTTATATGAAACTTATGTAAAATTTATTTTAATGAAATATCAGATATTAATTATTTTAGTAAAATAAATTTATTTTTTATAATATTAAAAATATTACCTAAGTTAATTAATAATAAAAATTTTTTAAAATTAAAATATTATTTAAATAATGATTTAAATGATAGTAAACTATTTAGTTTATGTTATAAAATAGCAGATTTATATGATAAATATATGGTATACAGACCATATTTATTAATTAATTGAGAAAAAAATATATTAGATATTAGTATAAATAACGATAATCAAATTTGACAATCTATTTTATGAAAAAAAATTATTAATTTTTATTTATTGAATTTTAATTGTAAATTATATAGATCTAAAATATTAATTAATTTTTTAAATCTTTTACAAAATAAAAAAAAAATATTTAAAAATTATTATAAAAACATTTATATATTTAATATATATAATTTACCTCCATTATATTTAGATATTATATATTATATATCTAAACATATTAATATTCATTATTTTATAATTAATCCTTCTAAAGAATATTGGTATGATATTAATTATTTTTTTAATATAAATAATAACTTATTTAAAAATAATTTAAAATTAAATAATATAAATTCAATTTTGTTATATTATGCTAAAATATTTGCTGAATATTTATATATTATTTTACATTATGATAATATAATTGAAATAAATTATTTTAATAAATTTTTTAAAAAAAATATTTTATGTTATATTAAAAAAAATATTTTATATTTTTATGATAGTAAATTTAATTTATTAAATAAATTAAATTATATTGATAATTCAATAATAATTAAATCTTGTTATGGATATTTAGATGAAGTATATAAATTAAGAAAATTTTTATTAAAATTAATTATTAAATATAATTATAAATACAAAGATATTATAGTAGTAGTTACAGATATTAAAAAGTATTCATTTTATATTAATTTAGTATTTTCAGATTATAAATATTATAAAATTATTCCTTATATAATATTAGATAAATTTAATATTAATAATAATTTTGTTTTCAAATTTTTATTAAAAATATTAAATATTAAAGATATTGACTTAGATTTAAATTATTTTTTAGATTTAGTTAAAAATAATATTATTTTAAATAAATTTAATATTGATGAAAATGAATTAGATATTTTTTTAAATTTAATAAAAGATATAGAATTTTTAAAAGATATTAAAAATTTAATTTTTGATAAAAAATTATTTAAAAAATATAATAATATATCTATTATTTATAATATAAAAAATTTATTATTAGGATATGCAGTTAATAAAAAGTATTTTGTTTGAAATAATATTTATAGTTATCCATTATTAGATAATGATTTTATATATAATTTAATTGGTAAATTTTCTGATTTGATATTTAAATTATTATATTGAAAAAATATTTTTATTAAAAAATATTTTTTAAATCAGTGAATTTATTTATATTTTAAAATAATAAAAGATTTTTTTCCCAATGATTTAATTGAAAATAATTTTTTTTTAAATAATGTTTGTTTAAATAATATATTACATAACTTGAAAATTATAGATTTTAAAAAAAAAGTTAATAATTTATTTTTTATAAAAATTATATGTATTTTATTTAAAAAAAATAAAGAATATAGACAATATTCTATAAATCATATAAATTTTAGTTCTATTTTACCTTTAAGTTCTATGTCATTTAAAATTATTTGTATATTAGGAATGAATTTAAATATTTATCCTCAAAATATATTTAATTATAATTTTGATCTTATGTATTTATATCCTAAGTTAGGTGATAGGAATAAAATAGAAAATGAAAAATATTTATTTTTAGAATATTTTATTCATGCTAAAGATAAAGTTTATATAAGTTATATAAATGTATCTTTAAATAGTAATAAAAAATATTTTCCTTCAAATTTATTAGATATATTGTTAAATTATATTAATATTAATATATTTTCTTATAAAGAAAATAATATTAATAATTTAAATTTTATATTTAAAAAAAAAAAAATATATATAAGAAAAGAAAATAATATTTTATTTAAAAATAATTCTTTAAAATTATATAATAATAATATTTCATTAAATGATATTTATAAATTTTGATTTAATCCAGTAAAATTTTTTTTTAATAATACTTTAAAAATATTTTTTAATGAAAATTTAAATTGAAATAAAAATTATTATTTATTAAATTATAATATAAAAAATTTTTATATTTTTAAAACAAAAATTATTAGTAGTTTATTAATTGGTAAAAAGTTTAATAATAATTTTTATTTATATTTACAGTTATTTAATTTAATTCCCTTAGGAAATTTTGGAAAGATTTTATGAAAGAATGAATTATTTAATATAATAAAATTATTTAATTGTATTTCTAAAATATATTTAAATAATAAAGAATATAAATTTTCTATTTTAATTGAAAATAATTATATAAATGGTGTTTTAAATTTAAATAGTAAATTTTATCATTATAAATATTTACCTAAAAATTTAAATTTAATAGATGGTTTATTATTTTGAATTAATCATTTAATATATTGTATTTTAGGTTTTAATAAAAATAGTTTTTTATATGGTTATAATAATATATTTATATTTAAAAAATTAAATATTGACTTATCTAAATATTTATTATCTTATTATATAAAAGGTTTTTTATATGGTATAAATAATCCTTTATTTTTTTTACCTAAATTAAGCAATTATATAATAAATAATATTTATAATTTTAAATATAGAAAATTATTTAATAATTATAAAATTAATAATTTATTATTTTTAAATATAAAAGATTTAATTAATAAAAAAAATTATTTATTTAATGAATTAAATGATGTTTATATTAGTTATTTAATAAAATATAATGATGCTTTTAATATTAATCTTATTATTAATAATTCTAAAAAATGATTATTACCTATGTTAAAATATATGAAGATAAAAAAGTATTAATATTATGAATATTTTTGATTGTTTATATAGTACTTTATATAAAAGTAATTTAATAGAATCTTCTGCTGGAACAGGTAAAACTAATATAATTTCATTATTATATTTAAGAATTTTATTAAATATTAATATTGATAAATATTTTTTTAATTTATTAATTAATAATATATTAATAGTTACTTTTACTGATTTAGCTTCTTTAGAAATTAAAAATAGAATTTTAAATAATATTAGATATTTAAAACAATCATGTATAAGAAATAAATGTATTAATAAAAATATAAGTAATATTTTTAACTATATTAAAAATATACCTAATATAATAAATTTATTAATTCAAATAGAAAATAATATTGATTATATTTCAATATTTACAATACATGGATTTTGTAAAAAAATTATGTTTAACTATTTTATAGAATTTAATATAGATATAAGTTCTAAAATATTGCCTGATGAATATAATTTAATTTATGAATTAGTTATAAATTATTGATATAATAATTTATCTTTTTTAAATAAAAATATTATATTAATAATATTAAAATATTGATATAATTATAATTATTTATTTAATGATATAATAAAAATTTATAATTTTAATAAGTTTAAATGTAATTTTAAAAAAAATGAATTTTATTCTATTAAAGATTGTTATTTAAATATTTTAAATTATATAAATTTCTTTAAAAAAGAATGATTATTAAATAGTAAATATTTATATAATTATTTTTTAGAATTTAATAACAAAATTTTTAATTTTAAAATATTAAATAAATTATTTAAGGATATTAATATTTGAGCAAATAGCAAAACATTAAATTTTGATATTCCTAAAGATTTATATAAATTAGGTTATAAATATTTATTATATAATTATAAAAATATTTTTTTAAATAAATATTATATATTATTATATATAGATTATTTATTAATTATAGTAAATAATTTGTATAATTATGTATTATTAGATTGTTTAAAATTTATTAAAATAAATATAAAACTTAAAAAAAAAGAAGAATCATTAATTAGTTTTGATGATTTGATAAATAAATTTAATATATTTTTGAATAAAAATGATAATATTTTTTTTATTAATTATATTAGAAAATGTTATCCTATAGTTTTAATTGATGAGTTTCAAGATACAGATATTAATCAATATTATATTTTTAATAAAATTTATATTAAAAATAATTCTGATTTTAAAACTAAAATAATATTAATTGGAGATCCTAAACAATTAATATATTCATTTAGAGGTGCAAATATATTTAGTTATATATATGCAAAAAGAAAAATAAAATGTATATATACTTGCAATATAAATTGACGTGCTTCTTATTTTTTAAATAAAAGTATTAATTATATATTTACTAGAGTAAAAAATTTTTTTTTATATAAAAGTATAAATTATATAAAATTAAAATCTTATATAGAAAGTAAAAAATTATATATTTTAAATAATAAAAATATTGATAGTTCTATTAAATTTTATATATTTAAGAATATAAATCGTAAAAATATTAAATTTAATTTAGCTAAATATTGTGCTATAAAAATAATAAAATTATTAAATAATAAAAATAAATATATTTTAGATCAAAATAATAATAAACGAAATATATGTCCTTCTGATTTTTGTATATTAGTTTATAGTAATTCAGATATTAAAATTATTTTAGATGTTTTTAAAAATTTTAATTTACCTATTTTTTATAGTAATAATAAAGATAGTATATTTAATACATGTGAATCTCAAGATATTATATATATATTAAAATGTATATTATTTCCTACATCTAAAATAAATATTAGAAATATGTTATTAACTAATCTTTTTGGTTATAATATTTTAAATATTAATAATTATTTAAATAATAATTATTATTTAAATAACATTATAGAAGAACTTTATTTTTATTATGATTTATGAAATAAATTTGGAATTTATTCTATGATTAAGTATATTGTAAAAAATAAAAAAAAAAATAGTAATTTTATATTAAATTATAATCAATATATAATTAATATTTTTCATTTATCAGAAATTTTACAATATATATATAAAAAATTAAATAATAAATTTTTATTATTAAAATGATTAGAAAACAAAGTTATTTATAAAAAAAATATTTTTAAGAAAAAATATTATATAAGATCTGAATATTATAATAAACAATCTATAAATATTTCTACTATACATAAATCAAAAGGTTTACAATATAATATTGTTTGATTACCTTTTTTAATAAAATTTAAATTACCAAATAAATTTTTTTATTTTTATGATCGTAAAAATTTTATTTTTAATTTAGATTTATATAAAACATTAAAAGGTAAATATTTAATGATGGAAGAAATATTTTCTGAAGAAATTAGATTATTTTATGTAGCAGTTACAAGATCTATATATCAATGTAATATTTTTATTTATGATTATAATATTGTTAATAAAATATTTAATAATATTTATGTTAATAATATTTTTGGTATATATAAAATTAATAGTTTTATTAACTTAGAAAATTATATAAAATTAAATATTAATTATAAATATATATTAATTAAATTTATTAATATTTATAAATATATTAATTATAAAAATATATTTTTTTATAAAAAAAAAAAAAATAAATTAAATTTAAATATTAAAAATATTTATTTAAAAAATAATAAAAATATTTTTAGTTATTCTAGTATAAAAAAAAAAATTTTATGTTTAAAAAAAAATAATATAATAAAAGATATTAAAAATAGTATTTTTTTATTAAGAGGTAAGAATATAGGTAATTTTTTTCATAATATTATAGAAAATATTAATTTTAATAATTTTAATTATGATATAAATTTTTTATTATATAAATTAAGAGAATTTAATATTAATAAAAAATATTTTTTTTTAGTTAAAAATATTTTATTTAATTTATTAAATGTTAAAATTAATAATTTAAATATAAATTTATGTAATAAAAATATTTTAAATATATATAAAGAATTTAATTTTTTTTTATATATTTATAAAAAATCTAATTTAAATAATTATTTTAATATTATTAATAAATATGATTTAATTTCTAAAGAATGTGATAATTTAAATTTAAGTTCTGATTTTTATGGTTTTTTAAATGGTGTAATAGATTTAATATTTAATTATAAAAATAAATATTATATTATAGATTTTAAAACTAATTGAATAGATTATCATTATACTTCATATAATAATAAAAATATATTTAAATTAATGTGTAAAAATAGATATGATATACAATATCAAATATATTCTTTAGCATTACATAAATATTTAAAAATGAAATATAAATATTATAATTATAATAATAATTTCGGTGGTATATATTATATATTTTTAAGAGGTTTAAATTTAGATATTAATTATAAAAGTTTTACTGGTATATATTTTATTAAACCAAAATATAAATTAATTTATAAATTAAGTAAATTTTTTAAAAATAAAAAAATATTTTATGAAAAATATAGTAAATAAATTTTTATTAAATTCTTATAAAAAAGGTCAAATGAATTTAATAGATATTAATTTTTCTAAATTATTTGATTTTAATAATGATAAAAATAATTATGTTTATATGTTGTTTGCTTCAATATTAAGTTTATATAATAGATTAGGTAATATGTTTATATTTTTAGATAATTTTTTTAATAATAATATCTATTTTACTAATTATATTTTAGATTTTTTAAATTTTTTTTTTAAAAATTATATATCAATAAAAAATTGTATAAATTTAATGTTAAAAGCAAATATTGTAAGTTTATGATTTAATAAAGAATATACTCCTTTTATTATATATAATAATTGTATTTATTTGTATAAAAATTGATATTATGAAAATTATATAATTAAATTTTTAAATAAAAATATTTATTTAAAATTAAATAATAATTTATGTTTAAATAATTTAGATATATATATTAATAAATTTAATATAAATATAAAATTTAAAAAAATTATTTTAAGCACGATTTTTAATAAATTTACAATAATTTCAGGTTCTCCTGGAACAGGTAAAAGTACTTTAATGATTAAAATAATAGTTTTATTATATAAATTATTTAATTTTAAAGATAATAAAAGTATTATATTATTATCACCTACTGGTAAATTATCTTCTTGATTAACTAATAATTTAATAAATATTTATAAAATTTTAAATATTAATAGTAAATTTAAAAGTATATTACCTAATAAATGTATTACTATACATAAATTTTTAGGATTTAATTATTTATATAATTTATTAAAATTTAATAAAGATAATAAAGTATTATCTAATTATATTATTATAGATGAATGTTCTATGGTAAGTATAAATATTTTTTATAATATATTATTATGTTTAAATAATTATACTAAGATAATATTTATAGGAGATTATAATCAGTTAGGTTCTATAAATTCTATTTCTATTTTTAATGAAATATGTAATATATTTATAAATAAATTTTATATAAAAAATTATTTTAATTATTTTTTTTATTATAAAAATTTATTTATATTAAATAAAAATTATCGTTATATTAATAATAATAAAAATATAGGTAATTTTTTAAATTTAATTAAAAATAAAAATTATGATATATTAGATAATTATTTATTTAAAAATTTTTGTTCAGATATTATATTTTATGATTCTAAAAAATTTAATTATAATTTTTTTTCGGATCTATGTATTAAATTTTATAAAAATTATATAAAATTTATTTTAAGAAATATTAATATAAATAAATTATTTAATATTTTTAATATGAATCAAATTATTTGTATATTAAAAAATACTAAATATGGTATTAATTTTATTAATAATTTAATTAATAAATATATTATAAATAATATTAAAAATATTAATTTATATTATTATAATAATACTATTCATTATATGGGAGAACCTATTTTAATTACTAAAAATAATAATGATTTAAAATTATTTAATGGTGATTTAGGTTTTTTTATAATTGATGAAAATAAAAGATTAAGATTATATTTTAATAAATTATTTAATTATTATTTACATCCATTCTTATTAGATAAAAGTTGAATTAATTCTTGATGTATAACAGTTCATAAATCTCAAGGATCAGAATATAATAATATTTTATTTGTTTTACCAGATAAAAATATTAATTTATTAAATTATAATACTATATATACAGCTTTAAGTAGAGCTAAAAAAAAGATTATTATTTATGGTAATATTAATATATTAATTAATAGTTTAAAAGTAAATTTTAATAAATTTAATAATATATTTAAAAGATTAAATATTTAATTTGTTTTAAATTATTTTAATTATATATATACAAATTAATTCTATATCATTTCATGATAATATATTAAATATTTTATAATTTTTTTCATATTTATAAAATATTTTTAGTATTTTTAATATACTTAATATATTATTATTATTATTATTAATATTTTTAATAAAATTTTTAAATAATATATTTAATATTAATATTTTATCTATATTTAAATTTTTAATTTTATTTATTATATTAAATATATTTTCTATTTTTTTTTTATTTATTATTTTAATTAATTTATATATTATTTTATTTATTTTATTTATAAATATATATTTTTTTTTTTTTTTATTTTTTTCTATTATTAGTATATTATTTTTTTTAGTTATAAAACTTTGTATATTATAAAAAATTTCAAAAATAAATATTATATATATATTTTTTTTTATTGATTTAAATATATATTTTTTAAATAAATTATAAATATTTTTAATATTTTCTATAATATTTATTATAAATATTTTATTTTTTGATATTATATTTTCATTAATTATTTCTTTAGTAATTAAATTTCAATTAAATTTTTTATTTATAAAAAAATTATATTTTATTATATTTTTATGTATTAAATATATATTATTTATAATATATTTTTTGTAATAATACTTTTTTTTTATATTATTACCTATTATATAATATATATTATATATAATTTTATTATTTTTTATTAATTTATATTTATTCATTTATATTATTTAATTAAAAAGTTAATTACTTTATTTTTAATATATATAACTTTATTGATTTTTTTATTTATTATAAATTTATTTAAAATATTTTTTTTGTTTATTATTTTTTCAATTTTATTTTGATTTAATTTTTTTTTAATTTTTATAATATATCTTTTTTTTCCATTTATTTGTATTATTAATTTTATTTTTTTTTTATACAATTTTTTTTTAGAATATTTTGGTCATTTTACATTATCTATAATATTTTTATTTTTTAATTTTTTTCATATGTAAAAACTTATATGTGGTGTAAATGGATATATTAATATTATTATATTATTTATACATTTTTTATATAATTTAATATCTTTATTATTTAAAATTTTAAATGTATTAAATTTTTTAATAAATTTCATTATTTCTGATATAGCTATATTAAAATAATTATTTTTAATATTTTTACTTACTTTATATATTGTTTTATTTAAATAAAATTTAATTTTTTTATATTTTTTATTTTTAATTTTTATTTTAAAATTATTTTTTTTAATTTTTATAAAATAAAATGATATTTTAATAATTTTATTTATAAATCTATAACATCCTTTAATATTTTTATCATTTCATATTAAATTATTTTCTATAGGAGATGAAAATATTATAAATAATCTTAATGTATCAGCACCATATTTTTTTATAATTTCATTAGGTTTAATACCATTATTTTTTGATTTAGACATTTTTTTATATCCATCAAATTTAATTGGTATATTAGTATTTTTTTTAAAATAATAAATTTTATTTTTTTTTTTTTATTTTAGTTATATTTTTTTCATTTATTCAAATTTTATTTTTTTTATTAAAATAATAAAATGTTTTTGATAAAACCATTCCTTGACATATTAATTTTTTAACAGGTTCTTTATATTTTATTAATCCTATTTTATATAAAAATTTGTGTATAAATCTTAAATATATTAAATGCATAGTAGCATGTTCTATACCACCTATATATACATCTATAGGTAATCAATAATTTGCTTTATTTATATCAAAAATAAATTTTTTATTTTTAGGTGATGTAAATCTTATATGATATCAAGATGATTCTAAAAATGTATCTATAGTATCTGTTTCTCTTATTGCAATTTTATTATTTATTTTAATATTTTTTCATTTATTATTTGATTTTAATGGATTAGATTCTTTTTTAAATTTTTTTTTTAATTTTTTAGGTAATTTAACAGGTAATTCATTATAATTTATTATTGTATTAATTTTATTAAATTTTATTATAGGTATAGGTACACCTCAATAACGTTGTCTTGATATAATTCAATCTTTTAATTTATAAATATATTTTTTTTTATTTTTAATTTTTAATTTTTTTATAATTATTTCTTTAGATTTTTTAATTGATATATTATTTAATATTCCTGAATTAATTATTTTTTTTTCATTTAAGTTATTTTTATTAATTTTATAAATATATTTTATTTTTAAGTTATAATATTTAGCAAATTTATATTGTTTTTTATAATATCCTGGAATTAATGGTAATGTATCATAATTATATAATTCATTAGTAAAGTTTGTTACTATTATTGGTATTTTTTCTTTAGTTATAGGATTTATTATAAATAAATTTGTTTTTATTAAAAAATATTTTTTATATTTTTTGATATTTTTATTTTTAGAAAAATATAAATTAATTTTTTTATTAATATTTTTTATATATTTTATTATTTTATTATTTATTGATATACATATATATGTTATTGCTGTAATTAATCTGATATTTTTTATAAATAATTTAATTTTTTTATTATAATTATTAATTTTAAATTTTATTTTAAATCCTTTTTTTTTTCCTATTCAGTTAATTTGCATATTTTTTACTTTTTGTGGTCAATGTTTTAATTTATTAATATCTTTTAATAATATTTTAGAATATTTAGTTGTTCTTATAAATCATTGATTAATATATTTATATTTAATTTTATTATTACATCTTCAACATTTATTATTTATTATTTGTTCATTTGCTAAAACTGTTTTATCATATGAGCATCAATTAACTATATCTTTTTTATTATATATCATTTTTTTTTTGAATAATTTTATAAATAATCATTGATTTCATTTATAAAATGTAGATTTGCATGTTAAAATTTCTCTATTTCAATCATAACTTATACCTATTCGTTTTAATTCCTTTTTCATTTTTTTTATATTTTTAATAGTTCATTTATTAGGTGATAAATTATTATTTATAGCTGCGTTTTCAGCTGGCAATCCAAAAGCATCTCATCCAATTGGATGTAATACATTTCTATTATTTAATCTTTTATATCTTGATATTATATCTCCTATTGTATAGTTTCTTATATGTCCTATATGTATATTTCCTGATGGATAAGGTATCATTGATAAACAGTAATATTTTTTTTTTTTATTATTTATTTTAGATTTAAAAATTTTATTTTTATATCAAAATTTTTGTATTTTTTTTTCAATTTTATTATGATTATATTTATTATTTTTCATATTTAATTATTTTATTATATTCTTTTATTATTAAATTTTTATTTTTATATATAATTCTATTACATATAAAATATTTTTGAGTTTTAAATTTTAAGATTAAATTTTTTATATATTTATATATATTTTTAATTATATTATAAAATTTATTATTATATTTTTTTTTATTATAAATTATATTTTTATTAATTTTAATATTTTTTTTTATATTTAAAATATTATTTAATTTTATTATTTCACTCTTTTTTTTGTTATTTATTTTTTTTTTTTTATATTTTGTAATTATTATAGAATAATTTGGTGTTTGAATATTTTTATTAGGTATAATTATAGTTTTAATATTTTTTTTTTTAATATTATTTAAAATATTTTTTTTTTTATTTAATATATAATTTGCTATTTTTATTGGAGCAATAACATATATTTTTTTTGTATTTTTTTTAAAAGATTTTTCTTGTATAATTCTTAAAATTAATAATGATAAAGATTCATTATCTCTTATTATTCCACTACCTTTGCATCTTGGACAAATATAATAACTTGATTCTTTTAAAGAAAGATTTAATCTTTGTCTTGACATTTCTAATAAACCAAATTTTGATATATATCCAATTTGGGTTTTAGCTTTATCTTTATTTATTACTTTTTTAAATTTTTTTTCTACTATTTTTTGATTTTTTAATATATTCATATCTATAAAATCTATAACTATTAGTCCTCCTAAATCTCTTAATCTTATTTGTTTAGCTATTTCTTTAGATGCTTCTAAATTAGTATTTAAAGCTGTTATTTCTATATTTTTTTCTTTATTATATTTTGAAGAATTAACATCTATAGATGTTAAAGCTTCAGTAATATCTATTGTTATAGATCCTCCAGATGGTAATTTTACTACTCTATTAAAAGCTGATTCAATTTGATTTTCTATTTTAAAATAAGTAAATAATGGTATTTCTTTTTTATAAAATATTATTTTATTTAATATTTCTATTTTATTTAATTTTTTTATATAATTAATAGATAATATATATGTTTTATAATTATCTATTATTATTTCTTTTATATCATTATTTAAATATTCTCTAAATATTCTTATAAATATATTATTTTGTTTATATATTAATGAAGGTAATTTATATTTTTTAAATTTTTTTTTTATATATTTTCAATTTTTTAATTTTGCTAATAAATCTAACTTAAATGTATTTATAGATTTATCTATTCCTGAGGTTCTAATGATTATTCCCATATTTTTAGGTAATTTTAGTTTTTTAATAATTTTTTTAATTTTTTTTCTTTTTTTTCCTTCTATTTTTTTTGATATTCCTATAATATTATTATTTGGCATTAAAACTAAATAATTTCCTATTAAACTTATAAACGTAGTTAAAACAGCTCCTTTATTATTTCTTTGTTCTCTAACAATTTGTACTATTAATTCTTGATTTTTATATAAATTATTAATACTATATTTTTTTTTATTAATAAAATATTTAGGTAAAATTTCTTTTAAAGGTAAAAATCCATATTTAGTTTCTCCATAATCTATAAATACTGCTTCTAAACTTTGTTCTATTCTAATAATTTTACCTTTATAAATATTATATTTTTTTTTTATATATTTATTATTTTCTATTTTTAAATCATATAATTTTTTATTATTTATTATAGCTATTCTAAGTTCTTCTTTTTGAGTAGCATTTATAAGCATTCTTTTCATATATTTAAAATTTATATTAAATTGTTTATTTATTAGTATATAATGTATTATTAATAAATTAATATTTTATAATATTTATATATAATTTTATTTTAAAATTTAATATTATTATATGTGTAATAAATTTTTTATAAATTTTTTAAAAGTTAGTTTATATGATGTTAATCAAAGATTAGATAATTTTTTATTTAAAAATATTAAAAATTTACCTAGATGTAAAATATATTCTTTAATTAGAAAAGGTAATATAAGAGTAAATAATAAAAGAAAATCATATAAATATAAATTAAACATTAATGATATATTAAGATTACCTTTAATTAATTTTAATAATAATAAATTTTTATATTTACATAAAAATATTATAAATAAATTTATTAATAAAATTATATATGAAGATAATTATATAATATTAATTAATAAACCTTCAGGTATTAGTGTACATGATGGTAATAAAGTTAAATTTAATTTAATTGATATTTACAGATCTTTAAAATTAAATAAATATTTAAATTTAGTTCATAGACTTGATAAATATTCTTCTGGTTTATTATTAATTTCTAAGAATAAGAATATATTAGTAAATTTAAATAATCAATTTAAAAATTTTAATATTATTAAAAAATATTATATATTAGTTTGTGGTATTTGACCTAAAAATGTACATAAAATAGATACATTTATTTATAAATATAAAAACAGAGGTTATATAACAGTAAATAAAAATAATAAATATCTTAAAAATGTTAAATTAAAATGATCTTTAACTTATTTTAAAATAATAAAATTTATTAATAATTTTACTTTATTAAAAGCATATCCAATTACCGGTAGATTTCATCAAATTAGATTACATGTAAGTTTTTTAGGTTATCCTATATTGTATGATAATTTATATGGAAATAAGTATTTAAATAATAAATTTTATATCAACAAAATAAGTAGATTATTTTTGCATTGTAATTATATATCTTTTTTTCATTGTTTTTTAAAAAAAAAGTTAATTTTTAATATTAAATTAGATAATGATTTATATTTTATATTAAAATTCATAAAAAATAGAAATTTGTTTTTAAATAGATAAGGATTAAAAAAAAATGGCTGTTCAAAAAAGTAAAAAAAGTAGATCTAAAAGAGGTCATAGAAGATCACATAATTATTTAAAAATACCTGTATTATATTTAAATAAAAAAACTAAAGAATATAATTTATATTATCACGTAAATGAAAATTATATAATTAATAAAAAAAAAGAAAAATTTAAATAAAAAATTTTTCTTTATCAATTTTTAATAAGAATAAACTTGAAGAATATATTATTAATGTATATATTAATATAATTAATATTTTAATTATTCTTTTATAAAAATTTAATTTTATAAAATTTATTTCTAAATTATTAGTTAATTTATTTAAAAAAATAAATATTAATATATTAGATATTATTATTTTAATTATATAATTTTTTCATTTATATTTATGTGTAAACATTTTATTTCTTATTAATTGTTTATATAATAAAATACAATTTAAATAAGATGATATTGTAATTGATATTGATATAACTATATATTTAAATATTTTAATTGTAGAAAAATTTATTAATTGTGAAAATATTAGTATAAAAATAGATATTTTATTAGGTATATTAATATTTTGTTGAGAATAATAGCATGATATAAATATTTTATTTAATAGTAAAGATATAAAACCTATAGAATATATAATTAATATTTTAGATGTCATAATTACATCAAAATATTTAAATTTTCCGTATTTAAATAATGTTATTATTAGTAATTTTGATAATTTTATAAATAATATAGATATAGGTATACTAATCATTAATATTGTTTGTAAATATTTTTCTATTAATTTATTATATTTATTTATATTTTTTTTATTATATATATTTGATAATTTTGGTAATAATAAAGTTCCAGTAATTATTCCTAATATACTTAGTGGTAATTCTATTATTTTATCTGCATAATATATTCATGATATAGATCCTTCTATAAAATATGAACATATATTATTATTAATTATTTGTGATATTTGATATATTAATATATTTAATATAGCTGGTATAAAATTTTTTATTATTTTAAATATTCCTTTATGTAAAAAATTTATTTTATTAATATTTATTTTTATAGGTATTTGTCTAATATATATTTTTTGTATTGTTAATTGTAAAATTCCTCCTATTATTATTGCTATACTTAACGAAATAATTGGTATATTAAAATATTTACTTATAAAAATACTAAATAGAATTATATTAATATTAGTAATTAATTGTATTGTAATAATTGGAAAAATAATATTTCATAAATTTAATATTGATGCTAAGAAATGTGATAATGATATTAAAGTTATAAATGGAATTGTATATTTAAATATTTTAATTGTTAATTCTAATTTTTTATAATTTTTTTTAAAACCTGAAGAAATAATTAATATTAATTTATTAGAATAAATTATAAATAATATTGATATTATAAATAGTAAAAATATAAGTATTATATATACTGTACTTATTAATTGTTCTATATTTTCTTTATTTTTTTTTAATTTATATTTACTTAGTATTGGTATAAATATATATGATAAAGTACTTTCTGTAATAATTTTTCTAAATAGATTTTGTATTTTTAATGACGAATAAAACGCATCTGTATAAAAATTAATTCCAAATTTATTAGCTATAATTATATCTCTAATAAATCCAATAGTTTTTACTATAAATGTTAATAAACTAATTTTAATTATATTAAATAATATATTCATATTAATTTTAAATTATTTAAATTTTTTTAAAATAATTTTTTTTAATAAATAAGTTTTGTTTATATATTTATATTTTAAAAATTTTTTTTTTTATATAAAATTCAATTTTTTTTATTATAATTTTTTTAGTTATATTTATATATTTATATAATTTAATTTTTTTAAAAATATTAATAAAATTTTTATTTTTTATATAATTAATATTTTTATTATTGCATATACATATTATTATAAATAATATTCCTTTAATTATTAGTGTATTACTATCTGCATTAATTATAATTTTTTTTTTTTTATTTTTTATTTTTAATCATATATTATTATAACATCCATATAATATATATTTTTTTTTTCTTATTTTTTTATTCTTTAATGGTAAATATTTACTTAGATATATTAAATAGTTTATTTTTTCTTCTCAGTTTTCACATAAATTTATTTCTTTAACTATTTTTTTAATATTAAACAATTTATTTATATTTTTCATATTAAATTTATTTAATCATTTTAATAATTTTTTTTAAATAATAAATAAATGTATTTATATCTTTTTTAGAATTATATATTGCTATTGATATTCTACATACTCCAGATATTTTATAAAATTTTATTATAGGTATTGCACATTGATTACCTGTTCTAATACATATTCCATATCTATTTAATAAGAATCCTATATCATAACAATGACAATTTTTTATGTTAAAAGATATTATTCCAATTCTAGGATTTGAACCATATATTATTATTTCTGGTAATAATTTTAATTTATTAATTGTATATTTAGTTATTTTTTTTTCATATTTAATAATATTATATATATTAATATTATTTATATATTTTATTGCATATTTTAAACTTATTATTGATTCTACATTATATGTACCTGATTCAAATTTTCATGGTGAATTTATAAAATTTATACTTTTAATAATATTATTATTAATATTTATATTTGATATAACTCCTCCTCCAGAATGTCATGGATTTAATAATTCTAATAATTTTTTTTTTCCATATAATATTCCTATTCCATTAAGAGAATACATTTTATGACCTGAAAAAATATAAAAATCACAATTTATATTTTTTACATCTATTTTAATATGTGATATTGATTGAGATCCATCTATTATTGTGAATATTTTGTTTTTTTTAGCTATTTTAATAATTTTTTTAATAGGATTAATTATACCTAATACATTAGAAATATGTGTAATAGATAATATTTTTGTTTTATTATCAATTAATTTTTTAAAATGTTTTATATCTAATTTACCATTTTTTTTTATTTTAATTATTCTTAATTCTAAGTTAAGTTTTTTAGATATTAAAAATCATGGTGATATATTAGAATGATGTTCCATCATAGATATTAAAATATTATCTTTTGGTTTAGTAAATTTTTTTGTAAGAGTATTACATAATAAATTTATTCCTTCAGTAGTATTTTTTATAAAAACTATTTCTTCTGCTGAATTAGAATTTATAAATTTGCTTATATTTATTCTTGTTTCTTCTATATCATTCGTATTTATATTACTTAAAGTATATATTCCTCTATTTATTGATGAATACCTTGTTTTAATAAATTTATTTACTGATTTAATAACTAATTTTGGTTTTTGTACTGTAGTAGCATTATCTAAATATATAATTTTTTGTTTATTTATTCTTTGTTTTAATATAGGGAAATCTTTTTTAATTTTTTTAATATTTAAATTCATCTTATTAATTTTTTAATAGTTATGTTATATAATATTTTTTTTAAATTTTTATTTTTAATATATTTTAATATATTTTTTATAAATGAAATTGATATTAATATTTTAATATTTTTAAAATTAATTCCTTTATTTAATAAATAAAATATACTATTTTTATTTATATTAGTCATTATTGTTTTATGTTTGCATTTACTATATTTATTAAATATTTGTATTTTAGGTATATTAATTATTTTAAAATTTTTATTTATATATAAATTTTTGTTTATTAAACAAGAAACAGAATTTTTAGCTTTTTTATTAACTTTTATTAATGAATTTATAAATATTTTACATTTTTTATTTATTAGACAATTATGTTTATAAAAACTTTTTGAATTTTTAAATTTATGTATAATTTTATTTTTAAAAATAAAATTATTTTTATTATATGGTATTGAAATATTATTAATTGTTAATTTAGATTTATTATATAATAAATATTTTGAATTTATTTTTATTTTTTTTATATTTGTATGATAATTTATTATATTTAAATTTGATTTTTTATTTAATTTAATAAAATTATATATTTTATATACTGATGAATTATTATTTATGAATAAATTTATGTAATTTATATATGATAATTTTTTTAAATTTATATAGTATTTATATTTTAAATTATTATTTTTTTTAATTGATATATATTGATTAATAAATGAAATTTTTATTTTTTTTTTTATATTTATATATATTATATATTTTGTTTTTATTTTTAAATTATTAATTATTATAAAATAAATATTTTTTTTATATTTTTTATTTTTTAATATATTAATTTTAAATATATTTGTATTATTTTCTTTTATTTTTATTATATTAAATATTTTAAATAAATTTTTATATGTATAATAAATATTTTTGTTTATAATAAAAATTTTAATTGATTTTATTTTATATATTTTTTTTTTAATATATTTAATTTTTTTTTTATTTAATTTATTAATATTAAATATATGATTTATTTTTTTTACATATATCATGATTAAATAATATTTATATTATTTTTTTAATTTTTTTTTTATTTATTAAATATATATAATTAGGTTTAATATATTTAATAAAATTATTATTATGTGTAATTATTAAAAATGATTTTTTTTTTTTTTTTAAATATTTAATAATTGAAATAATTTTTTTAATTGTTTTGTTATCTAATCCAGAATCTATTTCATCTAAAATTATTAATTTTGGTTTAAATAACAAAATTTGTAATATTTCATTTTTTTTTTTTTCTCCACCAGAGAATCCTTTATTTAATGATCTATTTAATAAATTTTTAGGGAAATTTATTATTTTAATATTTTTTAATAATTTTTTTTTAAATTCTATTAAATTCAATATTTTTTTTTTTTTATATTCTCTTATATAATTTAATGTTTTATATAAAAAATATTGAGTATTTAGTCCTGTAATTTCAATATTTTCTTGAAAAGAAATAAATAATCCTTTTTTTGCTCTTTCATCAATAGATAATTTTTTAATATTTTTATTATTAAACAATATTTTTCCTTTTGATATATTATATTTTTTATTTCCAGCTATAGTTAGAGCTAGAGTACTTTTTCCTGATCCATTGTTACCTGTTAAAATATGAATTTCACCTTTATTAATTTTTAAATTGATATTTTTAATTATTGTTTTATTTTTTATCTTTATTTTTAAATTTTTTATATTCAATAAATTCATATATATTTAAATATACTATAAATTAATAAATAACATTTCTTTAGATTCTATATAAAATTCTGATGGTAGCATTTTTAATATATTTTCACAAAAACCATTTATTATCATAGATATAGCATTATTTTTATTTATTCCTCTTTGTAATAAAAAAAATATTTGTAATTCTTTAATATAATTAGAACTTGCTTCATGTTCAATTATAGAACTATTATTTTTTATTTTTATTGTAGGAAAAGTATGAGCACTACATTTATTAGATAATAATAGTGAATCACATTTAGTAAAATTTTTTGATTTATTAGAATTTTTATTTATAATAATTAAATTTCTATTAGTATTACTACTATAATTATTTGATATATTTTTTGAAATTATTAAAGATTTAGTTTTTTTTCCTATATGTATAATTTTATTTCCAGTATCAGATTGTTGTTTATTTTTTGTCATTGATATCGAATAATTATTACTTATACTTTTATTACCTAATAATATAGAACTAGGATATTTTCAATTTATAGCTGATCCTTTTTCTATCTGTGTTCAATATATTTTACTTTTATATCCTAGACATAAAGCTCTTTTTGTAACAAAATTTAAAACACCTCTATTATTTTTTTTATTAACATATCAATTTTGTATTGTATTATATTTTATAAATGATTTTTTTTTTAATATTATTTCTACTACAGCAGAGTGTAATTGCATTTTTTTTTTTATTAAAGCTGTACATCCTTCTGTATAATTTAAATATGTATTTTTTTCTAAAATTATTAATGTTCTTTCAAATTGTCCTAGATTTGATTTATTTATTCTAAAATATGATGATAAATCAATAGGACATTTTATATTTTTTGGTATATATATAAAAGTTCCATCTGAAAATACACATGTATTTAATATAGAAAAAAAATTATCATTAATTGGTATTACTTTAAACATATATTTTTTAATTAGTATAGGATATTTTCTTATAGCTTTATTAAAAGAACAAAATATTATACCTAATTTTAATAATTTTTTTTCGTATGAAGTGTTAATAGATACACTATTTAATATAGTATCTATACCTATATTTTTTTTAAATATATTTAAATTTTTTAATATATTTTTTTTTTGTTTTTTATTTATTTTAGGATATGAATAATATTTATATTTTTTATAATTAATTTTTTTATATTTTCCATTAAATCATTTAGGTTCATTTGTTTTTTTTCATATTTTATATGCTTTTAATCTTATTTTTAATATTCAATTAGGTTCATTTCTTTTATTAGATATTTTTTTTATTATATTTTTATTAATTCCTTTTTTTATTTCTTTATATATAATTTTTTTAAAATATAATTTATTTTTTATTTTTTTTTTTATTTTCTTTTTCATTACTATATATAATATATTTAAGTTTATTTTAATTTGTAATTAAATCTTTACATATTTTATTTAATGAAATTTTTTTAATATTATTTAAAGTAATTTTAGATATATTTTTTAATGATTCTATAGTTAAAAATGCTTGATGACCTGTTATTAAAACATTATTATATGAAATTAATAAATTAAAATTATCATCTTTAATTATATTATTTTTATGATTTTTAAAAAATATTTTTTTTTCATTTTCATATACATCTAATGCAACTCCTTTTATTTTTTTGTTTTTAATAGCTTTTATTAATGATTTAGAATCAATTAATTTACCTCTACTTGTATTAATTATTAATACATTTTTTTTCATTTTTTTAATATTATTATAATTTATCATATGATGATTATTTTTATTATAAGGACAATGTAATGTTATAATATCTGAATATTTATATATTTTATTTAAAGATGTATATTTAGCTCCATATTTTTTAATTATAGGATATTTAACAATATCAAAAGCTAAAATTTTCATTTTAAATCCTTTTAATATTTTTATAAGTTCTTGTCCTATTTTTCCTGTTCCTATAACACCTATAGTTTTTTTATACATATTAAATCCTATTAGATTATTTAAATTAAAATTTTTATTTTTAGAATTTTGATATGCTATATGTATTTTTCTATTTAAGTTTAATATTAAACTTAATGTATATTCAGCTATAGATCTAGGTGAATATGATTTTACATTTATTACTTTAATATTATATTTATTAGCTAATTTAATATTTACATTATTATAACCAGCGCATCTTAATGCTATTATTTTAATATTATAATTTTTTAATTTATTAATTATTTTTTTATCTTTTGCATTATCATTTACAAATATACATATATAGTTATATTTTTTACATAATTTAACAGTATGTTTATTTAATTGTTTTTTAGTATATTTAATTTTAAAATTAAATTTTTTATTAATTTTATTGAAATATTTTATTTCATATTTTTGAGAACTGTAAAATAGAATTTTGTTCATTATTTTAAAATTTTATATTTATTTTTTTAATATATTATTAATTATATTAATATTTATTTAATATATTAATATAAAATATTTTTTATATATATTATATATTATTTTAAATTTATTATTAACTTAATTTATTTTATGTTAATATTTATATATTAAAAATAAATTATTATTATTAATTATTTTTTTAATATTAGTAATTGTAAAAATTTTTAAAATTTAATAATTTTATATATAATTTAAAATGTTTATTATGTGTTTTGATTTTGGTATGAAAAATATAGGTATTGCTATAGGTCAATTTATTACTAAGACTGCTAATCCTATAAATAGTTTAGAAGCAAAAAAAGGAATGCCTATTAATTGAAACTTAGTTAAAAAAATTATTGATATTTGATCAATTAAAAAAGTAGTTATAGGATATCCTAAAATATCTAATTATAATAATTTTAAGAATAATAAATTATTTATTGATAATATTAAAAAATTTGCTTGTATATTAAAAAAAAAATTTAAATTAAAAATTTTTTTTTCTGAGGAAAATTATACTTCTTATGCTGCTCGTAATTTTATAAATCATAATTATAGTTTATATAATATATTTTACTCAAATTATAATATACATTCTATATCAGCTGTATATATTTTAGAAATGTGATTAAAATTAAATAATTAATTTTTATTTATTATTTTTTTTGTATTCTTAAATTAAATATTAATTTATTAATATCTATTGGTATTTTACAATCTATTTTAATTAAATTTTTATTTATAGGATGTTTAAATTTAACTGTTGAAGAATGTAATGCTTGTCCTTGTAATTTTTGAATTAAAACTTTTATTTTTTTTGGTATATTATATTTATTAATATTTTTGTTTGTATATATTTTTTCTCCTAAAATTGGATGATTTATATAGTTCATATGTACTCTTATTTGGTGTGTTCTACCAGTTATTAATTTTATTTTTAATAAAGTACAGAAGTTAAAAGTTTCTATTATTTTATAATATGTTATAGATTTTTTACCATTTTTTTTAACACACATTTTAATTCTATTATATTTATTTCTACCAATTGGTTCATTAATAAAGTTATTTTTTTTAATTATTCCATAAACTATTGTTTTATATATTCGTATTATTTTTTTATTTTTAATTTTTTTTATTAATTTAATATAACTTTTTATATTTTTAGCTATTATTAAAATACCTGTAGTATCTTTATCTAATCTATGTACAATACCATATCTAGGAATTTTTTTATTAGAATTATAATAATACATTAGTGAATTCATAATAGTATTATTTTTATTGCCATGACCAGGATGAACTATAATATTTTTATCTTTATTTATTATTATAATATCTTTATCTTCATATATTTTTTTTAATAAAATTTTTTGTGGTTTATATTTATTTTTTATTTTTTTAATTTTAATTTTAATTAAATCGTTTTTCTTAATTTTTTTACTTGGTTTTATAATTATTTTATTATTAACATATACATATTTTTTTTTAATTAAATTAATTATTTTATTTCTAGAGTAATTATGAATTATATTTTTTATACTTATATCTAATCTTTTATTATTTAAAATATTTATTATATTAATATATTTCATTTTTATATTTTATTTTATTAATTTATATTAATTTATTTTATTTTCCTATACAAAAATTTTTAAATATATCATTTATAATATTTTTTGATATAGATTTTTTAATACCTAATATTGAATTTAATAATTTTTGAGAATTTAATAATTTATATGAAATAATATCTAAATTTAAATTTTTTATATTATTTTTTTTTATATTTTTAGTTATTTTTTTTATATTTTTAATATTATTTTTAGTTTTTTTAATTAAATAATAATGTCTTTCATTACAATAAAATTTATTTTCATTATTATTTATATATTTTATTTTTTTTTTTATAATTTTAATTAATAAATTTAATCCTAATTTTTTTTTTATTGACATATTAATTATATTAAAATTATTAATTTTAAATTTTTTATATTTTTCATTAGTTAAATCTATTTTATTTCTTATTAATATTATAATTTGTTTTTTATTTTTATATTTAATAATTTTTTTATATTTATTTATTATTTCATTTTTAGATGTTAATTTTGCATCAGAAATAAATATTATTATTTTTGAGTTTTTTATTTCTTTAATAGTTTTTTTGATACCTATTTTTTCTATTATATTATTAGTTTTTCTTATACCTGCAGTATCTGATATTTCAATATTTATATTTTTTATATTTATATAATCTTTTATTATATCTCTAGTAGTTCCAGGTATATTTGTTATTATTGAATTATTTTTATTTGTTAATTCATTCATTAAGCTAGATTTACCAACATTAGGTTCACCTACTATAGTTAATTTAATTCCATCTTTATTAATACTGCTATATTTATTAATTTTATATATTTTATTTATATTATTATAAATTTTATTTATATAGTAATTTATATATTTAAAGTCTTTATAAGAAAGTTCTTTTTCAGAAAAATTTATTTCTTTAGTAATTAATATATTTATATTATTTATTAATTTTATATTTTTTTTTATTATTTCTGAAAATTTTCCTTTTAATGACATTAATGATAAATTTATTTGTTTAATTGAATTTGAATTTATAATATTATTTATAGATTCTGCTTGTATTAAATCTATTTTTTTATTTAAAAAAGCTCTTTTAGTATATTCTCCTGGTTTAGCTATTCTTAAATTTTTAATTTTTAAATTTAATATTTCTTTTATTATAATTTCTATATTTTTTTGTCCTCCATGACATTGAAGTTCTAATATATCTTCTCCTGTAAATGATTTAGGAGATTTATAATATATAGCTATTCCATAATCAATAATTTGTTTTTTTATATTAATGAATTTGCAAAATGTTGCATATCTAATTTTAGGTAATTTGCCTATTATAATTTTAGCAACTTTTTTTGATTTATTCCCTGATATTCTTATTATACCTATTCCTCCATTACCTATAGGAGTTGTTTGTGATATTATAGTTTTTAAAAATTTCATAATTAAATTATATTTTATTAAATATTTATTTTAAATTATATTTAAAATATTATTTGTAATATTATATATTAATATACTACAAGGTATTTTAAATAATATAAGTGTAATTATTATAGATATTATTATATTTGTATAAATATATTTGTTTTTAAAATATTTTTTATAATTATAATATATAGATATTCCTAATATAATTTGTAAAATTCAATATTTATCATATTTATGTAAATTATCTATTCAAAAAAAAATTAAATTATTATTATATTTTATTTTTATTAAAATTTTATATATTATTAAAAATATAATTATTTGTATTAAATTACATATATAACTATAAATTATATATATTTTGTATTTTGAATATAATTTATATACATTTTTTTTTATTTTATAAAAATTTTTTTTTTTTTTTAATTTTTTTTTTATATTAAATATTTTAGTATTATATTTATTTTGAATTTTATTTATTGGATATATAAATAATTTTATTAATATAGATATAGATATAATTGTTATTATTCAATCATTGTAAATATTATTAATTTTATATATTAATCAAGTTATTTTATTTAATATAATAATATTATATTTTCTATTTTTTTTTTTTTTATTTTTATTAATTATTTTATATGTGTTATATTTTTTATATTTTTGTAAATTATTTTTTTTATTATTTTTATTATATATATTAAAATATATTTTTTGTTGTTCTTTTGTTGTAAATGAATATTTATAATTGATAAATTTTATTATAAATATAAATGAAATTGTTATTAATAATGTATATAAAAATTTTTTATAATACATTTATTTATTTTTATTTAAATTAATTATATTGTTCATATTTTATTTATATATTTATTAAGAATTTTTTTATTTATTTTAGTAATTTTACTATTTATTTTAAATATAAAATCTATATTTCTAATTTTAAATTGATTAATTCTAAAACTTTCGTATATTTTTCTTTTAAATTTATTTCTTAATGTTGATAATTTTATTTGTTGTTTTTTAATAATTATTCTTATTCTAGGATAATTAAATTTATTAAAATTATAATAAATAATAAAAGGTTTAAAAAATTTAATATTATTTAGTTTAATTATATTATTAACTTTCATATATTTTTTAAAATATAATTTTTTACGATGATAATTTTTTTCTTTTTTTTCATCTTCTGTATGATAATATTTTCTTTCCATTTTTGTTAGATGATCTTTTTAAAAATCCATGTTTTCTTTTTTTTTTAATTTTTGATGGTTGATATGTTCTTTTCATATATATATTTTAAAATTAATTTAATATTTATAATTATATAATTATATTATTATTATAATAATATTATAAATTATTTATTATAAAATGTGAGGTTAATTTGTTAAAAAATTTATGAAAAATATGTTTATTAAAATTAAAAAAACATATATCAGAATATGAATTTAATATTTGAATTTTACCTTTACAAGTAAAAATAAATAATAATATTATAAATTTATATTCTCCTAATAAATTTATTATTAATTATATTAAAAAAAATTATTTAAATTATATTAATAATTTTTTTATTAAATCTTTAAAATATAATTTAAATATAAAACCTTATTTTAATTTTATAATTGGTAGTAAAAATAATATTAAAAATAATTTATTAAATAATAATATTAATAAAAATGAAAATATTTTTGATTTAAATAATTCTAATAATTCAAATATATTTAAAAATTATAATTTTAATAATTTTATTTTTAATGAATCTAATATTTTAGCTTACAAAGAATGTATAAATTTGTGTAATTTATCTAATAAATATAAATTTTTATTTATTTATGGTAAAACTTGTTTGGGTAAAACTCATTTATTAAATGCTATAGTTAATAAAGTTAATTTATTATATAATTATAAAAAAAAAATATTTTATGTAAATATGAAATCTTTATTAAATAAAATGAAATATTTTTTATATAAAAATTCAGTTAAAAATTTTGTACATTATATTAAATCTATTTCTATTTTTTTAATTGATGATATTCAATATTTATGTAATAAAAATTATATTCAAATTGAATTTTTAAATTTATTAAATATTTTATTATATTATAAAAAATATATAGTTTTAACATCTAATTGTAATATATATAATTTAAAAAATATTAATGATAAATTAATTTATAAATTAAATTATAGTTTAAAAATTAAAATTCATAATGCTAATTCTAATTTAAAATATAATTTTTTAATTAAAAAATGTAATTATATTAATTTATTTTTAGATAATAATATATTATTATTTATTTCTAAAAATTTTAATTTAAATTTTATAGAATTAGAAAATATATTATATTTAATATATATTAATGCTATTAATTTAAATTATATTAATAAAATAAATATTGATTTTATAAAAAAAATTTTATATAAATTTATTGATTATAATAATAAATTAAATATTAAAATATATAATATACAAAAAATTGTTTGTAATTATTATAATATAACTATTAATAATTTATTATCTAAACATCGTTATAAATCTTTTGTTTGACCAAGACAAATAGCAATAACTTTAAGTAAAGATTTAACTGATTATAGTTTATTAAAATTAGGATCATATTTTGGAAATTTAAGTCATTCTTATATTTTATATTCTTATAATAAAATTAAAAAATTATGTTTAAATAACTGTAAAGTTAGATTAGAATTTAATAATTTGATAAAACTTATTATGTGTTATAAAAATGAAATTTATTATAAAAAAAAAAAAGTTAATTAAACTTTTATCAAAATTTAATAGTTGTATAAGTAATAATTCCAAAAATCCTATTTTATCTAATATTTTATTATCTTTATATAAAAATATTCTTAATTTTACTATAACTAATTTAGATATAGAAATAACATATAGTTTGTTTTTGCCTAGTATAAATATTTTTAAAACAGGAAAAGTTACAGTAAATATTAGAAAATTATATGATATATGTAAAACATTTAATGAAGATAGTGATTTATTATTTAAATCATATGATAATAAAATTAAAATTATTTGTTTAAAAAGTATTTTATATTTATCAATTCTACCTTCTAAAGATTTTCCTTTATTAAATAAAAATCAATTTAATTTTAAATATAAATTTGTTGTATTTTCTTATTTATTTAAGGATATAGTAAATTCCATTTATTTTTCTATAGGAAATAATGATATTCATTGTTATCTAAATGGAATGTTAGTAGAATATATTAATAATATTTTTTATTTTGTTACTACTGATAGTTATCGTATATCAATTTATAAAGTTTATAATGACAATTCAATAATAAATTTAAATAAAAATAAATTTTATTTTATTTTACCTAGAAAATTAGTAATTGAATTGTATAAATTATTAGATTTTATTAATAAAAATGAAAAAATTATTTTAGAAATTGATAAAAATATTATTAAAATTTGTTTTGAAAATTTTATTATATATTCTAATTTAATAGATGGTGAATTTCCAAATTATAAACAAATTTTAAATTTAGTAAATAATAAATATAATTATATAGATTTAAATATAAAAGATTTTAAAAATGCTTTATTAAGATCTTCTATAATTAGTAGTTATTCTTTTAGTTATGTAACTTTAACATTTAAAAGAAATATTTTAAAGATTTATTCTAATAATATATTTTCTGATGAAATAAAAGATATTATAAATATTAATTATATTGGTAACTATTTTAAAATTAATTTAAATGTTAAATTTATATTAGATATTTTAAATGTTATTAAAAATTCTTTAAATATTAGATTTTATTTTAAAGATAGTGATTCAATAATTAAAATTGATGATATAGAAAATAAATATATTATATATATGATAATGCCAATAAAACTATAATTAATTATTAAAAATTTTAGAGATAAATATGTTATTTAATAATTCTTATGATTCTTCTAGTATTAAAGTATTAAAAGGTTTAGATGCTGTAAGAAAACGTCCTGGTATGTATATAGGTGATACAGATGATGGTACTGGTTTACATCATATGGTTTTTGAAGTTATAGATAATTCTATAGATGAATCTTTATCTGGTTTTTGTAATAATATTTTTGTAAAAATTTATAAAGATAATTCTATTTCAATTTTAGATAACGGTAGAGGTATACCTGTAGATATTCATAAAGATGAAAAAATTTCTGCTGCTGAATTAATTATGACAGTATTACATGCTGGTGGAAAATTTGATAATAATTCTTATAAAATATCTGGAGGATTACATGGTGTAGGTATTTCAGTTGTTAATGCGCTTTCAGAAAAATTAATATTAAAAATTTATAGAAATAATAAAATTTTTTACCAAAAATATAATTTTGGAATACCCTTGTCAGAGTTATCTATAATAGGTAATACTAATTATAATGGTACTTATATAAGATTTTGACCTGATAAAAATATTTTTAAAAATTGTATAAAATTTAAATATTCTATTTTATTTAAAAGATTAAATGAATTATCATATTTAAATAATGGATTAAAAATTAGTTTAATTGATAAAAGAAGTAATAAATCTTTTACATTTAATAATAAGGGTGGTTTAAAATTATTTTTAAATTATTTAATAGATAATAAAATTACTATTAATAATAAAAAATTTTATTTTAATTATAAAAAAGGAGATATATCACTAGAAATAGTTAGTAGTTGATTAGATAATTCTAATTGTTCTATTTTATGTTTTACTAATAATATACCTCAAATAGATGGAGGAACTCATTTAATAGGTTTTAAGTCTGCTTTAACTCGTACTATTAATTATTATATAAATAATGAGTTTTTAAAGAGAAAAAATAAATTATATGTTATAGGTAGGGATGTACAAGAAGGTTTATATGCTATAATTTCTATTAAATTTTTTGATCCTAAATTTTCTTCACAAACTAAAGATAAATTAATTTCTTCAGAAATTAAAAATTTTGTAGAATCTTTAGTAATAAAACATTTATATGATTTTTTATTAGAAAATCCTATTGATGCTAAATTAATTATTAATAAAATAATTAATTCTTATAAAATTAGGGAGTCTATTAAAAAATTTAGAGAAATATCTAAGAAAAAATCTAGTTTAGATTTATTAAATGTATCTAATAAATTAGCTGATTGTCAAGAAAAAAATCCTTTATATTCTGAAATTTTTTTAGTAGAAGGTGATTCTGCTGGTGGTTCTGCTAAACAGGGTAGAAATAGAATAAATCAAGCTGTTTTACCTTTAAAGGGTAAAATATTAAATGTAGAAAAAACTAGTTTAGATAAAATATTATCTTCAAATGAAATTAATATTTTAATTTCTGTTTTAGGATGTGGAATAAATAATAATGATTTTAATATAAATAAATTAAGATATAATAAAATTATTATTATGACTGATGCTGATGTTGATGGAGCACATATTAGAACATTATTATTAACTTTTTTTTATAGATATATGAAAGAATTAATAATTAATGGAAATTTATATATAGCTAAACCTCCTTTATATAGAATACAAAATAAAAAAGATGTATTTTATGTTAATAAAGAAAAAGATTTATTAAAATATAAAATTATATTTAGTTTTAATAATATTAATATTTATAAAAATAAAAATTGTATTTTAATAAATTCTAAAAATTTAATAAAATTAATTTTAAATTATTTAAAAATTTTTAAACATTTTAATGATTATAAATATAAATTTAAAAATTTTTTATTAAATAAATTAATGTTTTTTAAGTTTATTGATATTAAAAATATTAATAAATGTAGTATATGATTAAATGATTTTTTATTATTTATTAATAAAAATAATTTAAATATAAAAGTAAGTTGTAATATTCTTATAAAAAATAATGTTTTTTATAATTTTAATTTTAAAATATTTGATAATTTTACTAAAGAAAATATTATTTTAGAAAATAATTTTTTTATTAATAATTATATTAAAATTATAAATTTAGGTAAAAAATTTTATTTTTTAAAAAAAAATAAAAAAGCATATATTATATTTAAAAATAAAAAATATTATTTTAATGATATATTAGATTTAATTAATTATGTTTTAAAAATTAAAAATAATAAAGTTTATGTACAAAGATATAAAGGGTTAGGAGAAATGAATCCTGAACAATTATGAAATACTACTATGAATCCAAAAAATAGATTTTTATTAAAAATTAATTTATATAATTTAGAAAGTTCTAATAATTTATTTAAAATTTTAATGGGTGATAATGTAAAATTAAGAAAATCATTTATTAAAAAATATTCTAATAAATTTAATAATAAAAATATTTAATTAAATCTCCTCCGACTGGATTCGAACCAGTGACATACGGATTAACAGTCCGTTGTTCTACCAACTGAACTACAGAGGAATATTTTATTATTATTATATATTTAATATATTATTTTGTCAAAAATTTATAATTAATAATTTTAATTTTATAGTATAATATATTTTATAGTGGGATGTCTGAGTGGTTTAAAGAGCATGTTTGGAATACATGTATACTATATTTTAGTATCAAGGGTTCAAATCCCTTTCCCACTATTTAAATTTATAAATTAAATTAATTTATTATTTTTTTTTTTGAAAGGTTATATTTTATGGTAATAATAAGATTATCTCGTTATGGTAGAAAAAAAAAACCTTTTTATCATATTACTGTTGCAGATAATAGAAGATTTAGAAATTCTAAGTATTTAGAAAAAATAGGATTTTATAATCCTTTTTTATTGTTAAATTCTAAAGATAGTATTTATATTAATTTAATAAGATATAATTTATGAATTAAATATGGTGCTAAAATTTCTTCTAGAGTTAAATATTTATTTAAAAAATATCAAAATTTATTAAAATTATAATAATATTTTTTTATTAAATGTATTTATTGTTTAAATATGTATATAAATTTGATTACTTTAAATCCTGAATTTTATAAATCTGTTTTTAATAATGGTTTAATTAAAAAAGCTATTAAAAATTATTTAATAAATTTTAATTTTTTTAATCCCAGAATTTTTTTAGATAAAAAAGATAAAAATATAAATGATAAAATTTATGGAGGAGGACCAGGTATGTTAATAAAACCTAAACCTTTATATTTATCTATAAATAAAGCTAAAAAAATATCTAGTAATTATTGTATAGTTTATTTATCACCTCAAGGTAATATAATTAATAATAATATTTTAGTAAAATTATTAAGTTATAAATCTATTATTTTTATATGTGGTCGTTATAGTGGTATAGATGAAAGAATTATTATTAAATATGTAGATTTTGAATTATCTATTGGAGATTATGTTATAAGTTGTGGAGAAATTTCATCTTTAGTTATTATTGATATTTTAGTAAGAAATTTACCGGGAATAATAAAAAATTTTTCTTATAATTATGATTCATTTAATTTTAATGATGGATTATTAGGTTGTTCAAATTATACAAGACCTAAAATTTTTAATGGTATGAAAGTACCTAATATATTATTATCTGGTAATCATAAAAAAATTAATAAATGAAGAATTAAAAATTCATTTAAAAATACTATAAAAAAAAAATCTTATTTATTAAAATAAATATAATATGAAAAATAAAATAATTAGTTATATAGAAAAGAAACAAATGTTTAATAAATTTCCTTTTTTTAAAACAGGATATTTTTTAGAAGTTAAAGTTTGAGTTATTGAAGGTGATAAAAAAAGAATTCAATCTTTTGAAGGTTTAGTTATTTCAAAAAGAAATAAAGGTTTAAATACATCTTTTGTATTAAGAAAATTATCTCATGGTATAGGAGTAGAAAGAGTTTTTCAATTATATTCTCCTATTATAAACGATATAATAATTAAAAAAATTAAAAAATTTAAAAAATCAAAATTATATTATTTACGTTATAATAATAAAAAATTTTTACGTAGTATAAATTAAATGTTATTTAATAAAAATTTATATAGATTATTAGTATGTGTAGAATATAATGGTAATAATTATAATGGTTTTCAAAAACAATATAGTAAAAATGTAAAAACTATACAACAAATTATTGAAAATATATTAACAAAAATTTCTGGTAATGAGGTAAAAATATTTTGTTCTAGTAGAACAGATAAAGGAGTTCATAGTATAGGACAAATTTTTCATTTTGACACTAATATATATAAGAGAGAAAAAGATTGGTTGAATATATCAAATTATAATTTACCTAATGATATTTGTTTTAAATGAGTTAAATATGTATCATTAAATTTTCATGCTAGGCATAATGTTATAGCTAGAAGATATATATATGTAATATTAAATTCTTTTTTAAATTCTAGTTTATTATATAATTTAGTTTTAATTTTTAAAAAAAAATTAAATATTGATTTAATGATAAATGCTTCTAAGTTTTTATTAGGTATTAATGATTTTAGTTCTTTTAGATCTTCTGGTTGTCAATCTAATAATACTATAAAATATATTTTTTATTTTAATATATTTAAAAAAGGTATGTATATTTTTTTTGATATTAAGGCAAATTCTTTTTTGTATCATATGGTTAGAAATATTATTAGTTGTCTTTTATTAGTTGGTATTAAAAAGTATTCTATAAATTGATTTAATAAATTTTTGATTTCTAGAAATAGAAATTATTGTAAATTTAATTTAGTTAAACCTAATGGTTTGTATTTATATAAAATTTATTATTAATTATTTTTTTTAAATTTATTTAAATTATTATGAATTTATTTTATTTTATTTTTGTATTTTTATTATTTAATGATTTTTTTTTTTTATAAAAATATATTATTATTAATATTAACTTATTGATTTATAAATAAATTTTATTATATTTTTTTTTTGTTTTTTTACAAAAATATAAATAATTTAAATAAAAATATAATTTTTTATGATATTATATTATATTTGTTTATATATTGAATTTTTTATATATTTTGTGATTTATTTTATTATTTATTAAAAATAATTTTAATTATAATAATAGTTATTTATTTTATAAAATATTTATCAAAAATGTAAAAATAAATTGCGGAGGTTGGATTTGAACCAACGACCTTCGGGTTATGAGCCCGATGAGCTACCATACTGCTCTACTCCGCGATAATTATATTGTACCATATTTTTTTTTAAAATCAAATAATTTTTTATATTAATTTAATTAATATTTAATTAATATATATTATAATATTTATATTAAATATTTATATAGGATTTAATTTTATGTGTAAAATTATTAAAATTTTAGCTAGAGAAGTAATAGATTCTAGAGGATGACCTACTATTGAAGTAGAAACTTTTTTAGAAAAAGGATTTAGTTCTAAAGCTATAGTTCCTTCAGGTGCTTCAACTGGAATTAATGAAGCGTTAGAATTAAGAGATAATGATAGTAATAGATATTTGGGTAAGGGAGTATTAAATTGTATTAAAAATATAAATGATATTATATCTAATAAAATTATTGGATTAAGTGTTTTAGAACAATCTAATATAGATAATATTATGATTGATTTAGATGGTACTTTAAATAAATCTAATTTAGGAGCTAATTCAATTTTAGGTGTTTCATTATCTATAGCCAAAGCTGGTGCTAAATTTTTAAATTTACCTTTATATTCTTATATATCAAAAATTAATAATAGTAAGTATTGTTTGCCTGTTCCAATGATGAATATTATTAATGGAGGTTGTCATGCAGATAATAATTTAGATATACAAGAATTTATGATATACCCTATTGGAGCTAATAATTTTAATAATTGTGTAAGAATGTGTTCAGAAATATTTCATAATTTAGGAAATATATTAAAAATTAATAATAAAAATATTTTAATAGGCGATGAAGGTGGTTATGCTCCTAATTTAAATAGTAATGAAGAAGCTATAATATTAATATGCGAAGCTATAGAAAAATCTAATTATATTTTAGGAAAAGATGTTTTTTTAGCATTAGATTGTGCTTCTTCTGAATTTTATAATAATAAAAATAAATTATATTATTTAAATAGTGAAAATAAAAAATATTCATTTTATGAATTTACTGAATATTTAAATTTATTAATTGATAAATATCCTATAATTTCTATAGAAGATCCTTTAAGTGAAAATGATTGAGAAGGATTTATATATTTAACTAGTGTATTGGGAGACAAAGTACAAATAGTAGGTGATGATTTATTTGTAACTAATAAAAAATTATTAAAAAAAGGTATAAAACATAATATAGCTAATTCAATATTAATAAAACCTAACCAAATTGGTACTTTAACTGAAACTTTAAATTGTATTAATTTAGCTAAAAGTAATAATTATTCTTTTATTATATCTCATCGTTCTGGAGAAACTGAGGATACAACAATATCAGATTTAGCAGTAGGTACTAATAGTGGTCAAATAAAATGTGGATCTATTAGTAGATCAGAAAGAACTTGTAAATATAATAGATTAATAAGAATTGAAGAAAATTTAGGTGATAATTTATTTAAAGGTATATCACAATTTAAATTTTTAAATAATAATAAATTTATTAAAAAATTATTATAAATTAATTAATTATTTCCTTTTTTATTTTTTTATATTATAAAAAAGGAAATATGATATTTTATTTTATATTCAATAAATTAAATAAAATTTTTTTTTTCCTTTAGAAATTATTGTATATTTATTAAATAATATATAATTTTTTGTTATTTTAAAATTTGTATTATTAATTAATTTTTTATTAATGTTTATTGATTTATTAAGTATTAAATTATGAGATTGTGATTTTGAATTTGAAATTTTTAGTTTTATTAAAATTTTTTTAATATTTGTGTATTTTTTTTTTAATTTTATTTTAGGTATATTTATTTTATATAATTTATTTAAAATTTTTAATGTAATTTTATTAAATTTTTTAAAATAATATTTAGATACAAAAATAGCTTTTTTAGTTTCTTTTTTACCATGAACTATTTTTGTTATATATTTTGAAAATATTTTTTTATTATTATTTATATTATTAATTTTAAACATTTTTTTTATTTTATTTATTTTAATAAATGTTAATTGTTTAAAGTAAGTATATAAATTATTATCTTCAATATTTAGTCAAAATTGATAAAACTCAAAAGGAGTAGTTTTATTTTTATCTAATCATATATTATTTTTTTTTGATTTTCCAAATTTTTTTCCTTTTTTATTTATTATCAATGGTAATGTTAAACCATATGATTTTTTATTACATTTTTTTTTTATTAAATAAATTCCAGATGTAATATTTCCTCATTGATCTGATCCACCTATTTGTAAATTTATATTATATTTTTTAAATAATAAATAAAAATCATAACCTTGTAATATATTATATGTAATTTCTTTAAAATTTATTCCATTATTTTTATTTCTTTTTTTTATTGAATTTTTATTTAATAAATATTTTATCTTAAAATATTTTCCTATATTTTTTAGAAAGTTAATTAATTTTATTTTTTTAAATCATTTTTTATTTGATATTATTTTAATTTTTTTTTTTTTATTGTTAAGAATATTATTTATTTGTTTTTTTATTTTTTTTGCAAAATTGTTTATTTTGATATAATTAATTATTTTTCTATTTTTTTTTTTAAAACTTGGATCTCCTATACATGCAGTAGTTTCCCCTAATATTATTGTTATATTATATTTATATTTTTTAAATCTTTTTAATGTTATTAATAATAGTAAATGTCCTATATGTAAACTATTATAAGTTGGATCAAAACCACAATATATTTTAATATTTTTGTTATTTATATTATTTAATAAATTTTTATTTGATATTTGTTCTATTAATTTTCTTTTATATAAATCATAAATAATATTATTTTTCATTTTATTATAATTATTCAAAAATTAAATTGATTTAGATAATATTATATAATAAAATTATATATATTATTTATTAATAATTAGTTTTAATTTAAATTAAGCGTTCTTAACTCAGAGGTAGAGTGCCATTTTGACGTAATGGAAGTCAGTGGTTCAATTCCACTAGAACGCATAATAATTAATTATTAATTTTTTTTATTTTATAAAATAAGTTTATTTAATATGAAGAAAACTAAAATAGTTTGTACAATAGGTCCTTCTAGTTGTTGTAAAAATATAATTATAGAATTATTAAAAAATGGCATGGATATAGCTAGATTAAATTTTTCTCATGGAAATTATAATGATTATAGTAATTATATTATTAATTTAAGAGAAGCAAGTAGAAAGATAAATAAAAGAATTGCTATAATTTTAGACACTAAAGGTCCTGAAATACGTACATCAAAATTATATAATTCTAAAGAAGTATTTTTAAAAAAAGATAATATTTTTACATTTATTTGTAATAATAAGAAATTCATTGGAAATAACAAAGAAGTATCTATATCTTATAATAATTTTTTTAATGATATAAATATAGGAAATTTGATATTAATAGATGATGGTTTAATTTCAATGAAAGTTATAAATAAATTAAATAATAAAGTAATTTGTAAAATATTAAATAGTGGTTTATTAGGAGAAAATAAAAGTATAAATTTACCAGAAATAAATATAAATTTACCTTATTTATCTAAAAAAGATAAAAATGATTTAATATTTGGATGTAAAAATAATATTGATTTTATTGCTGCTTCATTTATAAGAAATAGTGAAGATGTTTTAAAAATAAGAAATTTTTTAGATAATAATAATGGAAATAATATACAAATAATTTCTAAAATTGAAAATAATGAAGGATTAAAAAATTTTGATAAAATTTTGAATGTATCTGATGGTATCATGGTAGCTAGAGGTGATTTAGGAGTAGAAATACCTGTTGAAGATGTTATATTTGCTCAAAAAAAGATGATAAAAAAATGTAATATTTCAAGAAAAGTTGTTATTACTGCTACTCAAATGTTAGAATCTATGATTAATAATCCTAGACCAACTAGAGCAGAAGCTGGTGATATTGCTAATGCTATTTTAGATGGAACAGATGCTGTAATGCTTTCTGGTGAGAGCGCTAAGGGAAAATATCCTATAGAATGTGTAAAAATTATGTCAATGATTTGTAAAAGAGCTGATTATTATTTTAATTATAATATAAATTATCATAATGATAAATTTATACCTATAAGCGAAGCTATTTGTAAAAGTTCTGTAGATATATCAAAAAAATTAGAATGTAAATTAATATTAGTTTATACTAAAAAAGGAAAATCTCCTAAATTTATTAGAAAATATTTTCCTAAATCATTAATTTTAGCATTAACAGATAATGAAATTATATGTAGACAATTAATTTTAATTAGAGGAGTTATTTCTTATTTAGTTAAGAATATAAATTCTATAGATGATTTTTATATTATTGGAAAAGAATTATCAATATCTAATGGATATGCTAAAGTGGGGGATATTATAATAATGGTTTCAGGATCTTTAGTTACAAATGGTGGTATAAGTAATACTGTATCTGTTAGAGTTTTATAATAATATTTTAAAAATTTTTATTTTATTTTAATATATTTAAAATTTAAATTTTTATATTTTTTCACATTGTATTACTTCTTCTAAATTTTTTAATCTAATTAAAATTATACCTTGAGTATTTCTTTTAAATATATTAATATTTTTAGTATATATTCTTAATATATTACCTTTATTAGTTATTATTAATATTTGTTGTTTTTTATTTTTATTTGTAGTATATATTGCTTTAATTATAAAACTATTTTTAATATTAATTTTAATTGAAATTAAACCTTTTATAGCTCTAGATTTTATAGGAAATTCTTTAATACTAGTTTTTTTACCATATCCATTTTTAGTAATTATTATAATATAACCTGTTTTATATTTATGTTTTATCATTAATGATGATGCTACTTTATCTTTATTTATTAAACTAATACCTTTTATTCCATATGCGTTTTTTCCCATATCTCTAATTTTATTTTCTAAGAATCTTACTGTTTTACCATTTTTAGTAAATATCATTATTTGGTTATTACCATTAGTAATATGTATATTAATTATTTTATCTTTATTTTTTAAATTTATAATATTTACACCATTTTTTCTTTTAAAATTTATTTTATTTAATTTAATTTTTTTAATTAATCCATTTTTAGTTATTAATATTATATATTTTTTAAGTAAATTTTTTTTATTTATTGATGTTATATAATTAATAATTTCATTTTTTGATAAATTAATAAAATTAACTATTGGTTTTCCTGTAGGATTTTTAGTAAAATTTAATATTTTAAATATTCTTAAATAAAATATTCTTCCTTTATTTGTAAATAATAATAAATTTTTATGTGTATTAGTAATAATCATATTATTTACTTTATCTTTATCTTTTAATTTTATTATATTTTTTCCTATTCTACCCTTATTTTTAATTTTTAATTTAGATAATTTTTTATATTTTATATATCCTAATTTAGATAATATTATTATAATTTGTTCTTTTTTAATTAAATCATTTATTTTTATTAATTTAATATTTTTTTTAATTTTAGTAATTCTTTTATCTCCAAATTTTTTTTTTATATATATAAATTGTTTTTCAATTATTTTATAAATTAATTTTTTATTATTTAATATTTTTTTAAATTTTTTTATTTTTTTTCTTATTTTTTTATATTTTATATATATATTTTTATTTTCTATTTTAGTTAATTTTATTAAACTTAATTTTAAAATATTATTAATTTGTTCAATTGAAAATTTATATTTTTTATTTGTTTTAATTAAATTTTTGAAATTAATTAATATTTTTCATTTTTTTTTTTTAATTTTATTTATAGCTGATTTTTTATTTTTTGATTTTTTTATTATATCTAATATTTTTTTTATATTATATAAAGATATTAATATTCCTTCAAATAAATGTATTTTTTTTTTATATTTTTTTAATTTAAATATTATTTTTTTTTTAATTATATTTTTTCTATGTTTTATAAAAATTTTAATTATTTCTTTTAAATTTAATAATTTAGGTCTATTTTTATATAACGCTACTATATTTATTCCATAAGATATTTTTAAATTAGTTAATTTAATTAATTTATTGATTAATATTTTTCTTTTAATATGTTTTTTTGTTTCTATAACTATTCTCATTCCATTTTGATCAGATTCATCTCTTATATTTTTTATTTCATTTATAATTTTTTCCTTCATTAATTCTATAATTTTTTTTATTATTTTAGATTTATTTGTTTGATAAGGTAATTGATTAATAATTATATTTTTTTTATTATTAAATGTATTGTTTTCTATTTTTATTTTTGCTATTATTTTTATATTTCCTTTTCCTGTTTTATAAGCATTGTATATACCATTATTATCTTCTATAATACCTCCTGTTGGAAAATCAGGTCCTTTAATATATTTAATTAATTGTTTTGTTTTTAAATTTTTATTTTTCATAAATTTTATAAACATATTCATTACTTCTGATATATTATGAGGTGGTATATTAGTAGCCATACCAACTGCTATACCTGTTGCTCCATTAATTAAAATATTAGGTATTATAGTTGGTAGTATTTCTGGTATTTTTTCTGTTGAATCATAATTAGGAAAAAAGTTAATTGTTTCTTTTTCTATATCTTTTAAAAATTCTTTTGTTATTTTAGACATTCTTATTTCTGTATATCTCATAGCAGCAGCAGGATCTCCATCTACTGATCCAAAATTACCTTGACCATCTATTAATGGATATCTCATAGAAAAACTTTGTGCCATTCTTACTATAGATTCATATACTGCGCTATCTCCATGTGGATGATATTTTCCTATAACATCTCCTACTATTCTTGCTGATTTTTTATAAGCTTTATTATAGTTATTTTTTAAAATATACATAGCGTATAATATTCTTCTATGTACCGGTTTTAATCCATCTCTAATATCTGGTAAAGCTCTTCCTACAATTACAGACATTGCATAATTTAGATATGATTTTTTTAATTCACTTTCTATATCTATTTCTTTAATTTTTTTTATATTTTTCATTTTTTATTATTATTTTATATATAAATTTATAATTATATTATTTATATATTTACTATAAATTTTTTTAAAATATTATTAAAAATATAAATTATTATATATAATATTAAATTTATTTTTTAAATATAATTTTTATTTTTAATATTATTTAAATTTTTAAATTTTTTTATACCCATATATTTAAATATGGGTATTATTATTTTATTTTTTTTTAAATAAAAAACCTATAAATAATCCTAAAAATAATGATAATAAAATTGATGTTATTGGTTTATTTTTAATATTATTTTTTATAAAATTAAATATTTCATTAATTATTTTATTTGTTTTATATATGTATTGTTTAGTATTATCTTTTAATTTTTCATTATTAGATAAATTATTATATTTTTTTGTTATACATTTTGTAGCTTCTTTAATTTTTTTTTCTGTTTTATTTAAAATATTCATATTTATATTATATTTTAAGTTAGTATTCTAAAATAGTTACTAATTATTCCTAAAATTAATAATATTAACATTAATGTTAAAGGATTAATTTTTTTATTTAGTAATCACATACATGTTAATGTTAATATTAAAGGAATTATTCCAGGTATTAAATTATCTAAAATATCTTGTAGTTTAACATTTATATTTTTATTATTTTTAATAAATTGTGTAATTATAATAGGTGTTTTAACTTTTGTTCATTTATTTACTAAAGCACCTAGTATAAATAGCCCTAATATAGAAGATGCTTCTGTAATTTTTTTTAAAAAATTTTTATTTAATTCTTTAATTATATTAATACCTTTTTTATAACCATAATGTAAACCATAATATAAAGTGAATAATCTAATTATATTAAATGATATAAAAAAAAATATAGGACCTATAATACTTCCGTTTATTGCTAAACTGGAACCTATAGCTGATAACATAGGTCTTATAGTTCCTCAAAATATTGGATCACCTATTCCTGCTAATGGACCCATTAATCCAATTTTTATATTTCTTATAGATTTAGATTTTATTTTATTATATTTAGATTTTTCTTCTTCCATAGCTATTACTATTCCTAATATTGGAGACACCATATATGGGTGTGTATTAAAAAATTCTAAATGTCTTTTAAAAGCTTCTTTTTTTTTTATATTATTATTTTTATATAATTTATTTAATATAGGTAATATAGAATAACAAAAACCTAAAGCTTGCATTCTTTCAAAATTTCATGATCCTTGTAATAAAATACTACGTATAAATACTTTATTTATATCAGTATTAGTAATTTTATTATTATTATTATTATTCATATTTTATATTCTCTTTAATCTAATTCATCATCTTTAATTTTTATTTTATTTATTTTATTTTGTTTTATATATTTAAAATTATAATATTTAGGTGATAATTGTATATATAATATTGATAAAATTATTCCTATAACACCTAATGATAATAAATTTAAGGAACTTGAACCTGATATTATGAATCCTAAATAAAAAAATGGCATTAGATATTTTTCTTTTATCATATTAATTACCATAGCATAACCTATAGTTACCATTATATTTCCAGAAACATTTAATCCTTCTGTTATAAATTTAGGTATCATATTTAAAAGATTTTTAATAGTTTCAGTTTTCATTGAATAGCAAAATATCATTACAGGTATTGAAATTCTTAAAGCTTGAAGAGCTAAAGCCATTATATGTAAATATGATAAATAAATAGTATTTTTATTATTTTCTATTATTTTATCAGCTAAATGTTGAAAACTTATACATATACTTCTTACAATTATTGTTAATATTTGTCCTGCTGCTGCTATAGGTATTGCTAAAGTTATTCCTGAACCAATACTTTGTTTACCTATTATAACTAATAAAGTAGATATTATAGAAGCTAAAGCTGAATCTGGGCAAATTGCAGCTCCTATATTAATTCATCCTAATGACATAATTTCTAAAGTTCCTCCTATTATTATTCCTTTTTTTATATTACCTAATATCATTCCTATTAATGTACATGCTAATAGTGGTCTATGAAATTGAAATTGATCTAATATTGATTCTATACCTATTAATGAACTTATTAAAAAAATTAATGTTAATTTAAATGATGTCATTTCCATTTTTTTTCCTAATTAATTTTTATATTTTTTAATATATTTATTAAATTTATTTTTTTATCATTAGGTACTTTTCTAATTTCTAATTCTATATTTATTTTATTTAAATCATAAAATGATTTTATATCTTTTTTATTTACAGAAATTGCATCTGTAATTTGTATTTTTCCTTCTTTATATGACATTCCTCCTATATTAATTGATTTTATTTTTAATCCTTTTTTAATAGTTTTTAAAACATCTTTTGGATTTGTAAATAATAATAATACTTTATCATTAATATATTTTGGATTATTATATACTTTAATAAATTTTTTTATATTAACTACATGTGAACTTATACTTGGTGGTGAAACTTGTTTTAATAATTTAACTCTTAATTTATCTTTATATATTTTATTATTAATTACTATTATTCTAGAAATTTTTAATTCTTTACTTCAACCAGTACATACTTGTCCATGTATTAATCTATCATCTATTCTTGTAAGTTTTATTTTCATAATATTATTTAGTTTTTTTAGTATTTATTTTAGTACTATTTATACCTTTTTTACCACTATCTAAAGCTATTTTAATTAATTTATTTATTTTATTATTTTCTTTTCTACACATTATTACTTCTAATAACATTGGTATATTTGTTCCTGATATAATTTCTCCTTTAATTTTATTATTTATATGAAGTATTTTATTTGCAGCATTAAATGGACTACCTCCTAATATATCCACAAAAAATATTAATTTTTTAATATTATTTTTTTTTATACATTTGTTATATTTATAAATTATATTATCTATATTTTCATTTGTAATAAATTTTATTGCAAATATATTAGATTGTTTTCCTATTATTAATTCAATAGTTTTTAATATTTCTATAGCTAAATTACCATGCATGCATATTATCAAATATATATTCAATATTTTTTCTCCTTTATAATATAAAATTATTTAATATAAATTTATTATAAATTTAATAATATAAATAAAATATAATATCTATATTATTATATTTAAAATTATAATATATTAATTATAAAATTTATTAGTTTGTTATTAAATATTAAATTATTATTATAAATAAAATTATATTATATTATTAATAATTAAATATATAAAAATTATTAAATATTAATTTTTATTTATTAAAATTTTAAATTTTATATTATAAATTTAATTATAAATATCTTATAATTTTAAATATAAAATAATATATTATATTTTATAAATATTATGTATTATTAATTTGAATTTATATTTATAAATTAATAAAAATTATATATTATATAATATTTAATTATAATTAATATTAAAATTTAAATAATTTACTTTAATTAAAATAATTATTTATTAAATATAATATTTATTTATATATTTATAATAATATTTTTATATATATATATTATATAAATATTGTATTTTATTATAAGAATATTATAAATAAATATATTTTAAGTTTATTATAAATTATTTATATTTTTAATAAATTATTTTTTATATATTAATTATAAAATTATATTATTTATTATACTTGTTTATAAATATTTTAAAATTTTAAATTATATATTTAAATAATTAAATATATAATTTATATAAAAATAATTTTTATAAATAAATTAAAATATTTAAAATTTATTAATAATTATTTATATTATAATTTATTATTTAAATTTTTTAATGTAGGAAATAATATTATTTCTTTAATAGATTTACTGTTTGTTAAAATCATTAATAATCTATCTATTCCTATACCTACACCAGATGTAGGAGGTAATCCATATTTTAAAGCTTCTATATATTCTTTATCATATTTATAGTTTTTATTATATAGTTTTTGTTTTATAAATCTTTTTTTTTGTTCTTTATAATCATTTAATTCTGAAAATCCATTAGCTATTTCGATTCCTCCTATAAATAATTCAAATCTATCTGCAATTTTTTTATCTTTTTTATTTTTTAATGATAAAGGTGATATTTCTAAAGGATATTTGGTAACAAAAGTAGGTTTAATTAATTTTTTTTCTGTTGTTAACTTAAATATTTTTTCTATTATTTTTCCTATTTTTAATTTTATATTTATATTAAGTTTTTTAGCTATTTTTTTAATTTTTTTTTTATTATTTAATTCTTTAATATTACTAAAATATTTAGTATTTTTATATATTGCTTTTTTAATTGATATAATTTTAAAATTTTTATTTAAATATATTTTTTTATTTTTAATTTTAAAAAATATTTTTTTTCTAAATATATTATCTATAATATATATAATAATATTTTTTGTTAGTTTAATCATATTTTTATAATTTGAATATGCTTGATATATTTCTATCATTGAAAATTCTGGATTATGTATATTTGATACTCCTTCGTTACGAAAATTTCTATTTAATTCAAATATTTTAGTAAATCCTGATATTATTAATTTTTTTAAGTATAGTTCAGGTGCTATACGTAAGTACATTTTTATATTTAATTTATTATGATAAGTTACAAATGGCTTTGCAATTGCTCCACCTGGTATATTATGTAACATAGGAGTTTCAATTTCTAGAAAATTATTATTATTCAAGTATTTTCTTATTATATAAATAATTTTAATTCTTAATAAAAATTTATTTCTTGTTTTTTTATTTATTATTAAATCTAAATATCTTTTTCTAAATTGTTTTTCTTTTTTTTTTAATTTATTATATTTATCAGGTAATTGTTTTTTTATTTTAACTAAAATTTTTACATATAAACATTTTATTGTTAATTCATTAGTTTTAGTTTTAAATAATATTCCGTTTATATAAACTATATCTCCTATATTAATATTATTAAATCTTTTTATATACTTTTTAGTTAAATAATTTTTTATAGCTAATATTTGTATATTTGATTCTATATCTTGTATATTAAAAAATATATTTTTTTTCATTTTTCTTTTAGATATTATTCTTCCTGAAATATATAATTTTATTTTTAAATTTTTTATTATATCTCTGGTTTTATTTTTAAAATATTTTTTAATATTATATATATTGTTAATTTTTTTAAACATTTTAAATATTTATATACTTGTTTTATTTATTAAATTTTGTATTTTTTTTAAGTTATTATATTTAATTAATTTTTTTATATAAAATATACATTTTTTAATTGATTTTTTAATTAATTTTTTTTCTATATTATTTGGTTTTGATATTACATAATTAATCAAATTACTATTTTTAGGTCTACCTATACCTATTCTTAATTTATAAAAATTATTTTTTTTAATATATTTTATAATATTTTTTATACCATTATGTGTACTTATTTTATTAACATTTTTTTGAATTTTACTGTTTCCAGGTAATAAATTTATATCATCATATGCTATTAATATATTTTTATTTTTTATTTTTAATTTTTTTTTTATTTTTAAAATTAGTTTTCCACATTTATTTATATATGATTTTGGAGTGTATAAAAATATTTTATTTTTATATTTATTTATAATATAAATTTTATTTAAAGTAATTTTTTTTAATTCTAAAAATTTTTTAATAAATCATATACCAACATTATGTCTTGTGTTAAATAATTTTTTATTTTTATTACCTAACCCAATAATTAATTTTATATTCATATTTTATATTATTATAAAATAAATTATTTTAAAATTATATCATATATAATATATATATATATATTATAAATTTTGTATATTAAATTTAAATTTTTATAAAATATTTTTAATAGTTTTATTATATTTATATATTTATAATTTAATATTATATTAATATGAAAAAAAATTTAGAATTAAAATTTAATAAATTAAATAAAAGATTAATATATTTAAAAAATAAATTAAATAAAAATAATTTTAACAATAATTTTGATTATGAATTAAATAAAGAATATTATAGTTTATTAAAAATTTATAATATTTTTAATGATTATATAAAATATAATAATGAATTAAATTCATTAAAAGAGTTAAAAGATGATAAAGATTTATATGATTTAATTAAAAAAGAAAAATTAAAATTAAAAAAAAATATATTAAAATTAGAAAATAAATTAAAATGTTATTTTATATTAGATAAAAAGGATGATAATGATAATTTAAATATATATTTAGATATTTATGCTGGAACTGGTGGTAATGAAGCTTCTATATTTGTTTCGGATTTATTTAAAATGTATATTAAATATTGTGAAAAAAAAAAATGACATTTAGAACTAATTAATTTTAATAATAATAATTGTAAAGGATATAAATATATTACATGTAAAATAATGGGTAAAAATGTTTATAAAAAATTAAAATTTGAATCTGGTGGGCATAGAGTTCAAAGAGTACCTAAAACAGAATCTCAAGGTAGAATACATACTTCTACTTGTTTAATAGCTGTTACTCCTGTAGTACCAAGTTTTAAATTACCTATTATTGAAAGCAAAGATATTAAAATTAATACTTATAAATCTTCTGGTGCTGGTGGTCAACATGTAAATACAACTGATTCTGCTGTTAGAATTATTCATATTCCTACTGGTATAACTGTAGAATGTCAACAAGAAAGATCTCAGCATAAAAATAAATCTAAAGCTTTAGAAATATTAAAATCTCGTATTTATAATTTAGAAATATATAAAAGAAATAAAGAAATTAATATTAAAAAAAAAAATTTATTAGGTACTGGATGTAGAAATGATAGAAATAGAACATATAATTTTATTCAAAATAGAGTGACAGATCATAGAATTAATTTAAATATATATTGTTTAGATAAAATTTTAAATGGTGATTTAGATTTATTAATAAATCCATTATTAAATAATTTAAATAATAATTAATTTATATATGAAAATAAAAAATTGATTATATAAAGTTTATTCATATAGTAAAACTAATTTATATATATATAATGAATGTTATATTTTTTTAGAATTTTTATTAAATAAAAATCGTATATGAATAGAAATTAACGTTAATTATAAATTAAATAATATTGATATAGAATATTTAAATATATTTTTAATAAGGAGATTAAGAGGTGAACCAATAGCATATATTTTAAATTATTGTTATTTTTTGAATATTAAATATATTATTTATCAAGATATTTTTATACCTAGATTAGGAACTGAATATATGGTTGATTATTCTATAAGATTAATTAAAAAAGAAAAATTAATTAAAATATTAGATTTAGGTAGTGGTTCTGGTGTTATAGCTTGTACAATAGCTAAAAAATGTTTAAATACAAATATTTGAGCTTTAGATAATAATATTTTATGTTTAAATTTAATTAAAATTAATTGTTTGAATTTAAATATATCTAATGTTAATTTATTAAAAAGTAATTGATTTTTAAATATTAATATTAAATTTAATTTTTTTGATTTAATAATATCTAATCCTCCTTATATTTGAGATAAAGATATTTGTATTAATAAAGGTGATTTACGTTATGAATGTGAAAATTCTTTATTATCTAATTATAAAGGTTGTAAAGATATAATTTATATTATAAAATCATCTTTATATTATTTAAAAATAAAAGGTTGGTTAATTTTAGAGCATTCTTTAATTAATTTTAATAAAATAATTTATTATTTTAATAAATATTATTTTAATGTTTATACCTATAAAGGTATTCATAATAATTATAGATTTACTATAGGACAAAAATTATAGTATATAATTTTATATATTATAAAGTATTGGTATTCCTAATATTGATAATCCTATTCTTAAAATTTTAGCAATAATAGATATCAATTTTAATTTACTTTTTTTTATTTTATTATTTTTTATATTTGATATATTTTCTTTTTCATAATAATTAGAAAATAATGAACATATTTGATATAAATATGCACAAATTATATTAGGTTGAAATTTTTTAGCTGTATTTATAATTATTTCTTCAAAATCTAAAATTTTTTTTGATATTTTATATTCTAATTTAGATAAAATATAAAATTTATTATTTTTAATTGATTTTGTTGTATTTGTATTATTTTTTCTTAAAATAGATACTATTCTAGTATATGAATATTGTATATATGGTCCTGTATTAGAATTTAAACATAATATTTTATTTATATTAAATATATAACTAGTTTTTCTATTTTTTGATAAATCCATATATTTTATTGCTGATATAGTTATTTTTTTTGTAATTCTATTTATTTTTTGTTTATTATATATATTTTTTTTAATTATTAATTTTTTAGATTTTTTATATATTAATTTTATTATTTTTTTTATTGTTAAATTATTTCCCTTTCTTGTTTTTATAGGTTTTCCTTTTTTATTTAATATTAAACCAAAATGACAATTTTTAATATAGAAATTTTTAGGTATATAATTTGCTTTTTTACATATATAAAAAATTGATTTAAAATATTCTTTTTGTCTAAAATCAGTAAAATATATTATTTTATTTATTTTAAATTTTTTATATCTATATTTAATAGATGCTATATCTGTAGTGCTATATAAAAATGATTTATTTTTTTTTTGAATAATAATAGGGAATTTATTTTTTGAAAATATTAATATAGATTTATTATTTTTTTTTGCTATTTTTTTTTTTAGTAAATCTTTTGTTATATTTGATAACATATTATTATAGAAACTTTCACCTATATTATTTTTAATTTTTAGATTAATATTTAAATAATTATATATTTTTTGATTTTCTTTAATTGTTAACTTAGTAATTTTTTTTCAAATTTTTATTATTTTTTTTTTTTTTTTTTGTAAATTTCTTACATTTTTACTTGATAATTTTGCAAATTTTTTATTATTTTTATATTTTTTATATGCTGCTTTATATATATTTTCTATTTCTTTCAAATTATTTATTTTCTTTTCTAGTTTAAATTTTTTAATTCAAGTTATTATAATACCAAATTGTGTACCTCAATCTCCTATATGGTTTATTTTAATAATTTTATTTCCTAGAAATTTTAATATATTTGATATACAGTCTCCTAATATTGTTGATCTTAAATTACCAATATGCATTTGTTTTGCTATATTAGGTGATGAATAATCTATTAATATTTTTTGTTTTGTTTTTGATTTTATATTAAAATTTTTTTTTTTAGATATTTTATTAATTATATTTTCTATATATTTTTTATTTATAAATATATTTATAAAACCTGGATATATTATTTTAATTTTTTTAAATATTTTTTTTTTAATTAATTTTTTTTTTATTATTTTAAATAAGAAATTTATTTTAATATTTTCTTTTTTAGATATTTCTATTATTCCATTTATTTGATAATCACTAAATTTATTATTGTTACATATTTTATAATTATATTTTTTTTTTATATTTATTGTTTTTAATATTTTTTTTATTTTTTTTTTAATATATTTTTTTATATTCATTTTTAAAACTTAAAATATTTTTATAATATATATTATAATATAATAATTATTTTTTATTATTAAAATTTTATTTATATTTTAAAATTATGTATATAAGTTATTGTAATCTATTATCTTCAAAAGATATTAGCAAAAATGTTAAATTATGTGGTTGAATACAAAATATAAGATTATTAAAAAATATTATTTTTATAAATTTTAGAGATTGTAGTGGTAATTTACAATTAGTTATTTTAAATAAAAATATTAAATTATGAAATTTATCTAAAAGTTTAACTAATCAATCATGTATTAAAGTATATGGAAAAGTTAAATATAAAAATTCAAATAATATTGAAGTAATAGTAAATAAATTATTTATATTAAATTATTCTAAACTATTACCAATAGATATATTTGTACAAAATTCTGAAAAAATTAAATTTAAATATCGTTATTTAGATTTCAGGAATAATGAAGTTTTAAAAATATTTAAAATAAGATCAGATGTTAAAAATATTATATATAATTTTTTTCATAGTAGAAATTTTCTAAATATAGAAACCCCTTTTTTAAATAAATCATTTCCTGAAGGATCTAAAGATTATTTAGTTCCTAGTAGAATACATTCTGGTAAAAATTATGCTTTACCTCAATCACCTCAAATTTTTAAACAATTATTAATGATTGGTGGTGTAAATAGATATTATCAAATAGTTAAGTGTTTTAGAGATGAAGATTTAAGATCTGATAGACAACCTGAATTTACTCAAATAGATATAGAATTATCTTTTGTTAATTTCAATTTTATTAGAAGATTAATTAATAAGTTAATTTATAAAATTTGATTAAAAATTTTAAATATAAAATTAGATAAAAAATTTAAAGTTATTAAATATGACGATTGTTTATTTAAATATTCAACTGATAAACCTGATTTAAGAAATCCTATAAAATTTAGTAATAAAATATATAATTTTTTATTTATTAATAATATTTTATTTAGTAAATGCGATAATTTAATTTTAAATATTGTAATAATAAATAAAAATTTAAAATTTAATTTAAATGATTTTATAACATTTTTATCTAAAAAAAATTTATATAAAATTATATATTTAAAAGTTTATAATTTTAAAAATAATAAATATATTTATGAATGATCTTATAATTATTGAAATTTAGATGATAATTTAACTCAGAAAATGTTATTTAATTTAAAATCTTCTAAAAATTGTATTTATTTTATATTTATAGGAAAATTTTTAATAAATTCATATTTATTAAAAATAAGAAATTTTTTTTGTGATTACTTTAAATTATTTGATAAAAATAAATTTATTCCTTTATGAATTAAAGATTTTCCTATGTTTGATTATGATAAATATAATAATATAAATTGTTTTCATCATCCTTTTACAAAACCAAAAATATTAGATATAAATTTATTAAAATCTTTTAAATATTATGATAAATTATTAGCTAATTCATATGATCTAGTAATTAATGGTTTTGAAATTGGTAGTGGTTCTGAAAGAATAGATAATTATATTTTACAAAAAGAAATATTTAACATATTAAAAATTAAAAAAAAAAATTATAAATTTTTTTTAGATTCATTAAAATATGGAACTCCTCCGCATATAGGTATTGGGTTAGGATTAGATCGTATTATTATGTTATTAACTAATAAAAATAATATTAGAGAAGTTATAGCTTTTCCTAAGACTACATCAGGTAAATGTTTTATAACTAACGCTCCTGATTAAAATAAATTTATGAAAAAGATAATATTAGGAATTGATCCAGGTACTTATTGTACTGGATATAGTGTATTAGAAATTAATAATTTTAATAAATTAAATAAAAAAATATTATTTATATCTAGTGGTTGTATAAGAAGTAATTCTAAAATTTTTCCAATAAGATTAAATAAAATTTATAAATCAATATCAAATATATTTTTTTTATTTAAACCTTTTGAATTAGCAGTTGAAAAAGTTTTTTTTCATAATAATATTAATTCAAGTTTTAAATTAAATCAAATTAATGCTATTATTTATTTAGCTGCTGTTAAAAATTTTATTCCTATTTATGAATATAATATTAATAAAATAAAAAATTGTATTTTTAAAAAAACTAATGTTGATAAAAAATATATTAATACATTTTTTAAAAATTTTTTTAATATTGATTATGATTTAGATTATAATATAACTGATTCTATAGCAGTTGCTATTTGTCATATATATTTAAATTATTAAATTATTAAAATATTTTTTAAAAAATATTTGATTTAAATTTTATATATGATAATCTATTTATATATTATATTTTATTTATAAGGTAATATTGATGTCTACAAGAGTAAAAGGTAATGTTAAATGGTTTAATGAATCTAAAGGTTTTGGATTTATTACTCCAGTTAATGGTGATAAAGATGTTTTTGTTCATTTTTCAGCTATTCAAAGTAGTGGATTTAAAACTTTAACTGAAGGTCAATCTGTTGAATTTGAAATTACTAATGGAGCTAAAGGTCCTTCTGCTACAAATGTTGTTCCTTTATAAAAAATTAATATATAAAGGAATAGGTAAATATATAATTAATTTTATATAATTTAAAAGTTTAACTTTATATTTTAAATTTTATGTAATTAGTGAATTATTTAAATATAATAAATAACTTAAATTTTTTAAATTTAATTATATATATTTAAATAATTCACAAAATATTATTTATTATCTAATTATATTTAATATTTATTATTTTTTTTTTAAATCTATAATAAATTTTTAATTTATTTATAATGTTTTTGTTTTATTTTCATTATAATTAAAATATTTTATTTTTTAAATATTTTTAAATTAAATCATAATTTTTATATTAATTATATTTTTATTTATTAAATATTATAATGTAACATATTATATAAATATATAATTATATATTTATATAATATGTTACATTAT